>DNDT01000153.1 GCA_003487525.1 Flavobacteriales bacterium | reverse complement strand
ACCTCTTGCATGCCAGGCAAGCGCTCTAGCCAGCTGAGTTAATCCCCCATTAAATACCTGCCGTGGCAAGGGCGCAAAAGTAGGATTTTTTGGAGAGTTGCAAAAAGTTAATTGAACGATTTATATAGGTGATGTTAAATTTAAAAATCAAAGATCAACTTACACCCTTAACCATTTAACCCATTAACCATTCGGTTATTTGCTTATTTGGTTATTGGTAAAAGAATCTGACAGTCGGTCGCTTTATAGTTACCCGATTACACGGTTACCCGATTACCCATTTCTTGATAATTTAGCAAATTAGTATCAGGTAACACAGNNGGATGAATTTTACCTCAAGGTTGTCGAGGACGATTCAATTGGTTTCTTTTTCAATGAGGTGGTAAACGTGAATTGGAAAAAGCACAAACCCGTCATGTACGACTTCTGGGAGACCATGATACTCGGTAATATGATATATCAGGGAAATCCCATGCTCAGGCACCTGGAACTGACAAGAAAAGAACCCCTAAAAAAGGAACACTTTGATCGATGGATGGAATTGTGGAGCGAAACCGTGACTGAATTCTTTTCAGGAAAGAATGCCGATGAGGCTGTTCTGCGCGCACAAAACATCGCCACACTGATGCAGTATAAAACAGAAGAAATAAACAGATCATATCTTTAATTGCCTTCTCAACAACTAAACGAAGAACAACTCGACTTTCTCCCCAACTTACCGGCTTCCCAACTCCCCTAATTGAAGTTTCAGAGTGAGAGCGAGTAGAAAAAAACTACCCCATCCCCTCTCCCTTCTCCCCAATTTCTCTCCGCACCATATACAAAAACATCGCAGTCGTGATTCCGGTTGCGCCGAAAATCATGCACATGACCATGATCTGATATCGGGCGGCGATAAAGGGTGAAACGCCGGAAAGGATTTGGCCGGTCATCATGCCTGGAAGTGAAACCAGGCCTACGGCAAAGAGTGAATTCGTGATTGGGATCAAGGATGCTTTCAGTGCAATGTTTCGCGCTTCGAAATACGAAATTCCACGGCTCATTTCCGATTCAAGCCGCTCACCTGCCAGGCTGATTCCATTCATTGAGTTGGCAAAGATCATCCCGGCAAGCGGAATCATGTAATTGGGCAGATACCACGGATCGAGGTTCAAGACCAGCTGGGTGATCAACATCAGCACAAAGCCTCCTCCGATTGAAATGGATGCAAAAATTTTTAGAATTAATCTTTTTCTTGGAATTTGAATATTTCCCAGGGCAATCCAGCTCGATGAAACCAGCATCACTGCCAGTACAAGAATGACGATCGGTGAACTTTCGGCCATAAAAATGTATTCAAGCACAAATCCAATGAGCAGGAGCTGAATTAACATTCGAAATACAGCGTAGGTATAATTAAGGTGTACCAGTTTCCATTTCCATACAATGCCGATTACGATAATCACGGGGATAAAGGCAAGCGCCAGATTTGAATAAGGTATGGTTTGGATAGCGGCTATCATAGTTGTGTTTTTCCAATAAAAAATAAAGATATGGAATCGCTCCGATTCAAATATCACATATCATTGCAGCATGACAAATGGAATTATCGCAACCACCCTTCTTACGCTTTCCATGGTATTTATTTCCTGCACACATGATGCCAAACGACCGATCATTGGATTGTGGAAACTGGTTGACATGCAGGAGCAAGATTCAAAAACTGATAAATGGCAGCCTTACAAAAAAGAGATGCAGGGATATCTGCTTTACGACGCCGACAGTCACATGTCATTGCACATGACCGTTGCCGGATACGAAAAGACAGATTTGCGTTTTCATGACCTGGCGGATTCGGTTTCGGTCGATGAATTGAAACACCGCTCCATGTCGTACAATTACATGGCCAATTATGAATTTGATCCGGTGAGCAACATTGTCACCCATCACCGCATTTCACATTCAAATCCCCTCGAATGGAATACGTCTGTAAAACGTTCGGTAGCTTTCAATTCAGACACCCTTATACTGACAACGCTTGACCGAACCAACGGAGCCATTAAAGTTAAATGGCTTAAAATCAAGTAGAAAGACTTCGGGGTCTTTCCGTTTTTTCAAACGGACTTAAGCTTTTAAGGATTAGTGATAAATATCACATTTCACTGTGATAAGACTCAATCGAATTGATTGCTCGTTTCCATACGTTTAACAATTATTTTACTCGTTAATTTTTTCCAAGATGAAAAAAACAGTAAACAACAGGCGTTCCTTCATCCAATTTGGATTAACCTCAGGAGCCCTTATGCTTGCCGGAGCCACGGCATTTTTCCAAAAGATTAAAACCACCAGCGCTTCTACCGAAAAAGTCAAGGTACTGACCACGGACGGAAAGGTCATGGAAGTGGATAAAGCCCACGTAAACGAACCATGTCATCCGGTGTCACGCACATTGGCGCGGCAAGGAATCAAAGGCAAAAAGTTTGTAATGGTGGTTGATCTTTCAAGGTGCAGAAATGCCAGAAAGTGCATCAGCTCATGTGAAAAAGCACACAACATACCTCATGACAGACCCTTTATCAAGGTACTTCGAATGCAGGACAATGAGGAGTCTTCCCCTTATTGGATGCCTAAAAAATGTTTCCACTGCGACAATCCTCCATGTGTAAAAGTGTGTCCCGTGGGTGCTACGTACAAAAGATCGGATGGCATCGTATTGGTAGACAATGAGCGCTGCATAGGCTGCCGGTTCTGTATGTCTGCATGTCCGTATTCAGCAAGGGTGTTCAATTGGGGTGAGCCCGAAAAACCCGAAAACTACAACTGCGCCTATTCTCCCGAAACAAGTACTCCGAGCAAGATTGGAACGGTCGAAAAATGTGATTTCTGTCCGGACATGATACGCGAAAATAAGTTGCCGCATTGCATCACTTCCTGCCCGAACGGCGTCCTCTATTTCGGTGATAAACTGTCCGATTCCGTCACTAATGGTGATGAGACGGTACGACTCAGTGAAATGCTCAGGGATAAAGGTGGCTACAGGTATCTGGAAGAACTCGGTACCGAACCGAATGTGTATTACCTCCCACCGGTCAACCGGTTGTTCCCGTTCAAGGAAATGGATGAAAACGATGTCTCACAATCTGAAATTTAATTCAAAATGGACAATACTCTGAATCAAGCCGAAGTTGAAAAAATTGAGCATGATTTGCTTAATCACATCACCCATCGAAAAAAAGTTCACAATATCTGGCTCGGATTTTTACTTCTTGTCATCGCGATAGGCATTTTCGCGTATTACCGTCAGCTCAGGTACGGATTGATTGTCACTTCCATGAGGGATTACACATCCTGGGGTGTCTACATCTCCAATTTTGTCTTTTTCGTCGCGATCAGCCTGGTAGGATCACTGGTCAGTTCAATCCTGAAACTGTCAAAGGCAGAATGGTCGACCCCTCTGACCAGGCTGTCCGAAGTGATTGCCATTGCGTCGATTATTTGTGCGGCCATCATCATCATTGTCGACATGGGAAGACCTGATCGCTTTATCAATGTGTTGATATACGGCCGGATTCAATCGCCAATTATCTGGGACGTAATCATCATAGCAACCTATTTGGGGTTGAGTGTCCTATTGCTATATACCTCGCTAATTCCCGATTTGGCAATTTGCCGGGATAAACTGACCACCGTGCCTAAATGGCAACAAAAATTATACCGAATACTGGCCATGAACTGGAAAGGTACACCGAAGCAAAACGCCATCCTTTTGCAGATATCCACCATACTCAGCATCACCATCATCCCGGTCGCTTTCGCCATTCACACGGTTACCTCATGGTTGTTTTCCACTACCTGGAGACCCGGGTGGGACAGCACAAACCTGGGGCCTTATTTCGTTTCCGGTGCGCTGATGGCTGGTGCCGCGGTAATTGTCATCGCCATGTACTTTCTGAGAAAATCCCTGTTCCTGAAAGAGTACATCACCCTGAGTCATTTCGACAACATGGGTAAACTGCTGGTTTTGCTCTCACTTGTTTACCTGTATTTTAACATCAATGAATACCTGGGTCCCGCCTTTAAAATGGTTGGGGTTGAAGGAGAACACATCACTGAACTTTTCACCGGTAAATATGCCGCCATGTACTGGTTGGTGCAGATCGGAGGACTTATCTTACCAATTGTCGTGTTGATCTTTAAAAAAGCCCGAACTCCGTTCCCTTTGATGGTTGTTTCATTTATGGTTATTCTGGGCGCCTGGTTCAAGCGTTACATTATTGTTATTCCGTCGCTGCAACATCCGTATTTACCTATTCAGGACGTTGACGAGTCATACTTGCACTACATCCCATCCTGGGAAGAATGGGCAATAACCCTGGCTTCATTTGGTGGAGTGTTGTTCATTATTACATTACTGTTGAGGTTGTTTCCTCTGATTCCGATAAGCGAAACCATACACGAAAAATCTGCTAAAAATTCAGCGTCATGAAAATTTTTGTTCCTTATTCCTTGGCAGGTTTACTGCTGCTCACAACCTGTTTAAATTCAGTACAGGCAAAAGAAAAAGCTAAAATTGGCCTCAGTTATCTAAAGACCGGGGCGGAACAACGGCAATTGACAGTCGAAGTAAAATCCCGCATGGACAACAGGTATCAACCCGTTGAAGGTTTGACGCTTGGACTGTACCTGGAAAACGATTCGGAATCGGAACTTCTGGGAAATGTTGTAACAGATGCAAAAGGAAAAGGAATTCTTATGATACCTTCTTCCTTTATAAGCAAGATGAACGAAATGTCCGAATTCAACTTCGTGGCCCGTCTGGAAGACAATGATGGTTATACCGCCAAAGAAAAGGATTTGCTGATAAGAGAAGCTTTTCTGGATGTTGATTACATCATTCGCGATTCACTGAAACTTATTCAGGCCAGTGTAAAAGAGAAAGACAGTTTGGGCAATACGGTTCTTCCAACCGTGGATGTCGAAATTAAATTCCTTGTCGAACGACCTTTTAGTCGTCTTCCCATCGGGGGAAAATACAATATGCTGAATAAAGAGGGCAAGGCTACCATAGAGTTCCCCGATGACTTACCCGGAGACTCCATGGGCCACATCAGCGTGGTTGTAAAAATTGAAGACAGCGATGTCTACGGAAATATTGAAAAAACCGGCGACGTTATCTGGGGAGTACCAACCGTTTTTGACGATGCAACCATAAAGCGAACCTTGTGGTCTGCGGGAGCAAATGCACCTTATCCCTTACTGGTACTGGTAAATTCCTTGATTGCAGCTGTATGGGGTATCATGCTGTTTATTCTGATCAGGATATTTCACATAAAAAAGGCGGATAATTAGCCTATCAGGCGCCATACTTTCGGATCCATTTTACGGTCGTTTTCAAATGTTTTGAATTGGATTTCCGGCATATCCAATTCACTCACAGATTTTATGACGATTCGTGCCAATTATGGTGACTTATATCACCTTCTTATCTGATGAGATTCATAGGGTCATCCACAAAGCTTCCTGACTTTTGATGGTATGTTTATCAGGTTTAAAATCATTCAATCAAATCAAGGCAATAAGGCGTTATTTGAAAAACATAATCACTATTAAAATGAAAAAAATATATCGAAGAGTTTTACTCCTAGGACTTGTTTCCTCAATAGGATTCATGTCTTCTTGTGAAAAGGAATACTTTGAACCCGCACCACCACCGGATCCAAATGACACCACACCTTCAGTGGATACCGTGTCATACTCACTGGATATGCAACCATATTTTGATGCCAATTGCGTCAATTGTCATAACGGTGGAATCGTTCTTAACTTGAGTCCGGGTCTATCGTACGATGCGCTAAACAACGGTGGATACATCAATCTGGCCACTCCGGCGAGCAGCAATCTTTACGTCAAGATCAACGTGGGCAGTATGAAACAATATTCTACTCCCGACTATACAGCCATGACGCTGAAGTGGATTGAAGAAGGTGCAAAAAACAATTAAAAAATGGAAATAATGAAAAAAGATCAAACGATAAAAAATTGGATTCAGCTCATCATTGCTGTCCTTTTCATCACAATTCCCGTGGCCTTGATTGCCCAGGAAGAAACTACCGAAGCCGTCGCTCCGGAACCTGAAAAAGCAGAAAGCAAACCCGTCAGAACTCCGTTCCAGGCCGGTACACTGATTGAATCTCAAACATACGTTGTATTCCCAAAGAATACCCTTGTGTTTGACATGCAGCACAGATTTGGTCCGCTGAACAACAATGCCATTAACACTGATGATTTTGATTTGGGTGGATTATACGGTCCTTCGAATATCAGAATGGGGCTTACCTATGTTGTTATTGACAATTTGCAAATCGGATTGGGTACAACCAAAAACAGACTGCTTCAGGACCTTAACTGGAAGTATTCCATATTGACCCAAAAACGTGAAAACGGAAGCCCGATTGCGTTGACCTATTACGGTAACTTTGTATACGATGCCAGCAAGAAAAGCAACTTCGAAGACAAATATACCGAGTACAAGGAAATCCACAGGATATCCTACTTCCACCAGTTGATCGTGGGCAGAAAGTTCACCGATGATTTGACAGTACAGGTGATGCTAAACTATGCTCATTTCAATTTGGTTGACACGATTCAACGAAATCCGGCTGAACCCCCTTACGCCAATGATGCCAAACACGACAACTTCGGTATTGGTTTGGGTGGAAGGTATAAATTCAGCCCACAGGGATCTGTTATGTTTGAATATGAGCATCCGCTGACAACTCCTGAAAACATCAAGCCAAACCTTTCCATTGGTGTTGAGTTTGCAACCAGCTCGCATGCCTTTCAGATATTTTTGACCACATACAGCAGCCTTGTTTATCAACACAATTTGGCCTACAACACAAACGACTTTACAGACAAAGGTTTGCGTTTAGGTTTCAACATCACTCGAAACTGGAATTTCTAAGCATTTAATCATGAAGGAAAAAGACCTCCCTAATACCAATTCCGACAGGCGGAATTTTCTAAAAATGGGTTTATTAGCCGGTGGCGCCACTATTGCCGGTGTTGCGTTGAATGCTGCAGCAGGAGGCGACAAAGCGACAGGCGAAAAAGTGAAGGCCCTGACAACCGATGGCAAGCTGATTGAGGTAGACAGTGGCCTGATGGAAGAAAGTCACGAGCACAAAAAACCGTGCGGTGATGAAATAAACTACCGCCAAGGCATTCCGGGCAAGTCTTTCGTCATGGTGATCGATCTGGCCAGATGCAAAAATGCCAGAAAGTGCGTTTCCAAATGTCAGGATATGCACGGCCTTCCGGTCGAAGATGAATGGATGAAAGTTTTCCTTATGCAGGATAGCACGGATACGGCACCGTATTGGTTCCCGAAGCCGTGCTTCCATTGCAATCAGCCGCCTTGCGTAAAAGTGTGTCCTGTCGGAGCCACGTATAAAAGGTCTGACGGTTTGGTTTTGATTGACAATGAACGTTGCATCGGATGTAAATTCTGTATGACTGCTTGTCCGTATTCGTCAAGGGTATTCCAATGGAAAGACCCGGAGCAACCGGAGAAAATGGAACATGCCTGTTACACACCGGAATCAAGTGTGCCCAGCAGGGTTGGAACAGTAGGCAAATGCGACTTCTGTCCGGATATGGCACGCAAGGGAATACTTCCCGATTGTGTCACGGGTTGTCCGAACGGAACCATATTTTTTGGAGACAAGAAAGAAGACATTATCACCAACGGATCAGAGACATTCCGGTTCAGCGAATTGGTGCATGACCGTGCAGGTTATCACTTTATGGCTGAATTGGGAACGGAACCGAACGTATATTACCTGCCACCTGTCGAACGATTGTTTGATTATGAAACCGGATTCGACAATCTGACGGATGAGCAAAAAGTATTCTATAGAAATTCCATCGTTAAAAAGCACTAATTGAATTATGATTCTCGATAATAAATCAACCAGGGCCCTCAACTTCTTTACCGCGCAGATGGTAAAAATATCCAGGGCCGGAATGATACAGCTTGCTGTACTCGCGTTATTACTTTTGGGTGGACTTTACGCCTTAATCATTCAGATTGTCGATGGGCACATTGTGACCGGTATGCGGGATAACGTGGTCTGGGGCATATACATTGCGAACTTCATTTTCTTTATTGGAATCAGTTACGCAGGGGCACTTATTTCCGGAATACTTCATTTGCTGCGCGTACCCTGGCGGGTGCCGATTATACGCATTGCGGAGATAATCACGGTCATTTCAACCCTTATCGGACCTGCATATATATTACTGTGCATGGGTCGCCTGGACAGAATTCACCATCTGCCGTTGTACGGTAGAATTCAGTCGCCAATTGTCTGGGACGTACTGGCCATTACCACTTATTTAATTGGCAGTATCATATTTCTTTACCTGGCTTCTATCAGGGATTTGGCTGCATTAAGGGACTTTGATTTTAAAAGCGGGTGGAGAAAAAAAGTTTACAAGTTTATGGCCATTGGGTTTAACAATACGCCCAAACAAAACCGTTACCTGAATCAGGGGTTGGATATCATGTCCGCAATTATTATCCCTCTGGCTATCCTGGTGCACTCGGTTTTGGCCTGGATATTCGGTATGACATTAAGACCGGGATGGCACAGCACCATCTTCGCACCTTATTTTGTGGTTGCGGCCGTGTTCTCGGGTACAGGGGTGCTCATTATGGCGATGTGGGCATTCAGAAAATACTACCACCTTGAATCCTATATCACTAAAATTCATTTCAACTACCTGGGTACCATATTGATGATTCTGGGTGCCTTGTACGGTTACTTCACATTCAGCGAATACCTGACAAGCTGGTATGGTTCAGAGAAATGGGATATGGAAGTGCTCTACAAACTATTCGATCCGAATGAGTATTGGGGCTGGTTTTTCTTCGCTGCCATACTTGGAGTTATACTCCCGGTAATCGTAATCCTTGTTCCAAAATTCAGAAACATCAACAGTATAACGGCCGTTTCTGCGGTTGCCGTTTTTGCACTGTGGGTAAAGCGGTACCTTATCATTATTCCAACTCTGGAAACACCGTTGTTACCTCTTCAGGACATGAGGTCCGAATACATTCGATACGAAGCGACGTATGTCGAATGGTTGCTGACCATTGCGGGAGTAGCCCTGTTCTGTTTGTTGTTTTTCCTTTTTTCCAAATTCTTGCCCATTGTACCCGTGGTACATGTTAAGGAAGGAAAAAATTACGCCGAGTTGCGTAAAGTTTCCATGAAGGAAAAGGTCAAGAAAGCCCTAAGGCAACGAGAGCAAGAAGAAGCGTTAAAAATTGAAGAACTATAATAAATGCTTACCTGATATGAATAACTGGCACAAACAACTATTAGTAATAGGCTTGATTGCAATCATTGCCACAGGTAATGTATTTGCAGGGCAGGACAAGAAAAAAACCAATTTCCGGCTCGAGTACTTTAAGAAAAGCGACAAAACGGAACAACTTGTCGCCAAATTGAGATTCAAAGAGCAAAGTTATGTACCGCTGGCCAATGGCGTCGTCAATTTTTACAGCATCAAAAGAGACGAGCGGATTCTATTGAGCAAGGTGGAAACCGACGAAGACGGTCAGGCCATATTTATCATTGACGATAATCCGAAGATTTTCAAGGATTCACTCGGATACCTGACATTCGAGGCTGAGTACAACGAAACTTCGGAATACCAGGGTGTTACAAAAAGCATCACCCTCTTGCAGGCGGACCTCGAAATGTCTTTTTTCCAGAAGGATACCGTCAAGTACATCGATGCCACCGTAACTCAAATGAATACGGACGGAGAAAGTGTTCCGATCGAAGGCATTGATGTCGTCTTTTATGTCAAAGGCACCTTCAGTCTCCTGAAATTTGGACAATTAACCACAGGCGACCATGGAAAAGTTGAGATTCCATTTCCGGTGGACATGCCCGGTGACTCTGAGGGAATTTTGACCATAGTAAGCAAGGTTCTCGAACACGATGATTTCGGTACCCTGGAAGCCAGCGGACAAATCAACTGGGGAATTTTAGTACCACTGGAGAAAGAAAAACACCGCGGACTGGGTGACACGGATGCACCTCTGTGGATGGTTTACACCTTGATTACACTGCTTTCTGCCGTGTGGTTCCACTATCTGTATGTCATTTACCTGATCGTTAAAATACGCGTCGGTAAGCGTCTCAGGGATGTGAGGCTGAAGTTCTAGGCAAGAAGGTCTTTAAACAGTTTTGAGCCAAAGGTTTTCCGGAGGCGGAATTGGGAGGGGAATCGGGTAACTCTGATTCCCACTCGTTTTCATCTCGTCGACTATACCAATTGACTCCTCTCTCCCCACTCCCCTCTACCCTCTACCCCCTCCCTTAACTTTTTAACCCTCTGGAAATTTAGTTGAAGAATCGTTAAAAAATCGTAAAACCGTAAAATCGTAAAATCGAAAAATTGGGGAGAAGGAAAGGGGTAGAGGGGAGATGCTTCAACTTATACCCCTATCCCCTTATCCCCTGAATAATGATAAATCGTTAAATTGTTAAATCGAAAATCTGCACGCTGGAAATCGACCGCAGAGAGATTCACAAGGGCCATGTGCGCATGACTTGTGCGAAACCTGGCTTTACCAGATTCACGAACACCTATTAANNGTCGTTTTTTATAGCCAAAAAGTCAACAAAATGACAGCCAATAATCGCCTTTTCTTGACGTAAATCAAACGCTGTAATCCGCGTCTACGTAAGGTTTGAGGCCATATGACAATTATCACATTTCGGTCTGAATCTACTCATAGCTGGCCGCTTTTTTCTCAATGACATTTGCGGTATTGAGATATAAGTTATTCGATGAATAATTTGTGGATACTCCCTCTAATAACAGTTCAGTTATGAATGAAGAAAAAGAAAATTCCAAAAACAATTCAGACAGACGAAAGTTTTTGAAAATGAGTCTTCTTGCAGGTGGGGCCACCATGGCCGGCATGTCCCTCAACGCCGCTGAAGATGAAAAAAAGACCGGTGAAAAAATAAAAGTGCTCACTACCGACGGCAAGGTGATTGAAGTTGACAAACCGTCAGACAATTGCAAGATTAATCCTTGCGAACCTACCCGGNNCGGGAAGATCCTTTGTAATGGTTATCGACCTTGCCAAGTGCAACAACGCAAGAATGTGCGTTTCCGGTTGCCAAAAGGGCCACGACCTCCTGCCCGATCAGGAATGGATGAAGGTGTATTTGATGAAGCCAAATCCCGAAAGTGACCCGTATTGGTTCCCAAAAAACTGTTTCCACTGCGACAATCCACCATGCGTAAAGGTTTGTCCGGTTGGTGCCACATTTAAAAGAACAGACAATGCGGTTTTGGTAGATGCCGACAGATGCATTGGATGTAAATTCTGCGTTTCAGCCTGTCCTTATTCTGCCAGAATCGTCAACTGGATCGACACCCCGTCTTATTCCGGAAAAGATCCGAACTACTCACCTGAAACCAGCGTACCTAGCCAGCACGGCGTTATTGGTAAGTGCGATTTTTGCGTCGACAGGGCCAGGGAAGGAAAACTACCCTACTGTGCGGCAAGTTGCCCGATGGGTGTCATCTACTATGGGGACAGAAACGAAGATTCTGTTACCAACGGAGAAGAAACCCTTCGGTTCAGTCAACTGATTAAAGACAGGGCCGCATTCAGGTACCTGGAAGAGCTGGGAACCCAGCCCAATGTGTATTACCTGCCTCCAACCGAAAGGATTTTCCCATACGAGAGAGGTTTGAACAATATTTCTGAAGAAAAGAGAGAAACTGCTCTCCATTCAATTCAACATACAAGAAAACAGTAATCATGAATAAAAACGTAACAGCCAATGAACTGCTCCACAGCAATCAGCATTTCATCCAAAAGCCGAGCAAGTCGTGGATCATTAAAGTGTTTCTGCTGGCAATCATATTTTGCATCGGTTTGTACGCCGTTGTCCTTCAACTAATAGAAGGTCATATTATAACAGGTATGCGTGACAATGTTGTCTGGGGAGTTTACATCGTGAACTTTGTGTTTATCCTCGGACTTAGTTATGCAGGCGCCCTCCTGGCAGGTATCTTTCACCTGGCACGAGTGGCATGGGCCGTTCCACTGCAGCGAATTTTAAAGCTGATGACGGTCTTCACCCTGATCATTTCTCCTTTCTTCATTCTATTGTGTATCGGAAGACCCGAACGACTGTTTAACCTGTTTATCTATCCCAGAATTCAATCCCCCATTATTTGGGACGTGATTGCCATTGTCACGGACTTGATTTTCTGTATCGTATATCTGTACTTCACATACATCAAGGATTTTTCATTGCTTCGGGATGAGGCCAAAAACCTTAATCTTTCCGGTTTCCGCACCAAGTGCTATACCTTCCTGGCACTGGGTTATCAGAACACGCCCGAACAAAAGAAATTCCTTGATCAGGCATTGGACATCATGGCCGCCATCATCATTCCGACCTCGATCATTGCATACTCACTGCTTGCATGGCTGTTCGGTATGAACCTGAAAGTGGGCTGGCACAGCTCAATACTGGGACCTTACTTTGTGCTCTCGGCCGTGTATTCGGGAATTGCGGCCCTGATACTTATTTTATGGGCATACCGTAAAACTGAAGGGCTTGAAAAAATCTTTACCGACAGCCACATTAACACATTGGGGTATTCCCTGTTGATTTTTTCACTTTTCTATGCCTATTTCTATTTCAGTGATTACGTCACAGAGTGGTACAACCTTCAGAATACCCCAAACCTGTTGTGGGAGAAGTTTTTTGATTTCTCCCAGTACGGAGTGGCCTTCTACGCATCCATCCTGAT
>DNDT01000287.1 GCA_003487525.1 Flavobacteriales bacterium | reverse complement strand
ATACTGACCGTCACTGAGGTTATTGATAACATCAAGTATTTTTTCCTGTGACATCAGATCGCTGGAAAAATCAATATGTGCCGTACCCTCTTCAAAATTCACGCTGCATCCGGCTACACCGCTCAAATGAGATACTTCCTTCTCGATGTACTTGGCACATCCCACGGCACAGACCATTCCTTCGACCTTTAATGCCAGTTCCTGATCTGCTTTAACCATTGCATTTGATTCACCGGGAGATTGGTTGCAGTTTACCGACAAGAAAACTACAACAAACGAATAAAGAAAAACCAACTTTTTCATGTTCGTAAGGTTTGTAACAAAACTAAGACTTTAATGAATATGTGATTTAAAAGATTGGTCTAATTTTGGTCGCTATGCGCTCAGAATTGGTTTTCAGATGGGGGGTTCTTATCCTCCTTGCTCTCATATGGGGAAGTTCATTCATCCTGATGAAAATAGGACTTGTCGCCATTCCGTTTAACGAACTGGGCGCGTTGAGAATGTTACTGGCATTCTTTGCCCTTATGCCTATTGGGATAAGGTACTGGTTTAAAATTGACCGAAAATACTGGAAATATTTGCTGATCGTCGGACTGTGCGGAAACGGCATACCCGCTTTTTTGTTTGCTTTTGCACAGACCCGAATCAATAGCAGCCTTGCCGGCATGCTGAATTCAATGGTGCCACTATTTACCTTGCTTTTCGGACTTCTTTTTTTTGACGTAAAATCTAAGTTTGTCCATTGGACAGGCGTTGTAACAGGCCTCGTCGGTGCGATCTTTTTGCTTTACCGTCCGGGTATTGCCATTGACTCAAGTTCGATGTATGGTTTGTACGTGGTTGCCGCAACGGTATGTTACGCCACCAGCGTGAATGTCATTAAAAAATACCTGTTCGAACTGTCATCGACCGTTATAACATCGGCCAGTTTAATATTTGTCGGACCGATATGCGGTTTGTATCTTTTTTCAACGGATTTTCCGGACCGAATCAGCACGGATCATGCATTTGTCGTTTCCTTTCTGGCCGTGTTGGTACTCTCGGTATTCGCGACCGGACTGGCGATTCTAATTTTCAATATGCTGATAAAAAGGGTTTCTGCCCTGTACGCCTCTTCGGTGACTTATTTAATTCCCGTTATCGCAATTCTATGGGGAGTGTCAGACGGCGAAGTAGTCAGCTTGACTCAGCTGGCAGGCATGGGCGGTATTCTGACCGGAATCTACCTGATCAATCGTTGATCAGATTTTTATTCCTGCAACAATAATGTCATCTATTTGTTCTTCTCTCCCCCTCCACTCNNCTCCAAACTGGTCGGGGAAACCATCGGAGAACAGATAGATCATATCCCCTTTTTCCAGCTTTATTTTATGATTGACAAATGCTTCCCTGAATTCATAATATCCAACGGGTTGTTTGTTGGCTTTTATCTCAAGCAAATCGTTTTTAAAGAATCTTCCGTGGCCGTTTAAACTGAGGTCTGCGTTGACAACATTTTTACGCACCAGGTATGCAGAGTTATTTGCACCTGCAAATTGCATTTCCATTTTTCCGAAATCGAAACTGCACAGCGAAATGTCCATCCCGTCACGAATGTCGTTCTCACCCTTGCTCAATGTTTCGATGACGATTTCGTTTAATTTCTCCAGAATCTGGGCCGGTTCGACCAGTCCAAACTCCTTAACCGCCCGGTGAAGTCCACCGTTTCCGACTATGCTCACAAAGGCCCCGGGAACTCCATGACCGGTGCAATCCACCGTGGCAAACAAGGTGAGATCATGTCCGGTAGCACCGTTTACATGGTCCATCCAGTAAAAATCTCCAGATACGATATCCTTTGGTTTGTAAAGAATGAAATTATTCGGCAAATGTTGTTTTATTACACTTGATTCCGGTAGAATTGCATGTTGCAGACGTTTCGCATAATTAATGCTCGACGTGATATCCGCATTTTTCAATTCCAGCTCCTGCCGCTGGAATTCCACCGCATTTTTTTGACGTTCAATTTCATCTTTCTGGAATACAACTTCCCTGGTTTTTTCCCTGATAATTTCTTTCAGATTCTGAGTGTACATCGAAACGATTCCAAAAACGAGCAGGACCGTAGATACGATGTAAATCAGGTAGGCCCACCATGATCTGAACCACGGCGGATCAATGTCAAAAACATATTCCGAAATCCCGGATTCCTGTCCGTATGCGTTCCTGCTTTTAACCAGAAACGTGTATTCTCCTTCGTAGAGATTGGTAAACACAGCCTTTGATTCATTGCTCCACTCGGACCATTGTTTGTCAAACCCTTCAAGTTTAACACTGTACTGATTGTAAAGTGGATACTTGTAATAGGTGGATGAAAAATTAAACCGTATGGAATTGTAGTCGTACGATAACTTAATGGCCTTTCCGGCTTTTAAAACAGAGTCTCCGTAATTCAGGCCCGCTTCATTTCCATGAAAATAGACAGAGTCGTTGTTGAGAACCACGCTTCTGATTAAGACCTCAAAGGTCTGCAATTCTTCGTTGCTCTTTTTTGTTCCCTGAAATTTCAGCAAGCCTTCAGGTCCACCCAACCAGGAAATTTCGTCGTCGTCATGGAAAATGGAGTGATACACTTCGCTCGAAAAGGGAAGGAAATCATTGTCGACCCAGCTCAATCCTGTGCGGTCATCGCGGAAGTATCCCAGGTAAAACTTATCGTCGAAATACGCCGACATCCACAATTTGCCGGGGTACTGATAAGCCAATCGGTGAACCTGGAACGGTCTGTTTTGAAAGGCAAGATCAAAATCCTTTTCCTTATTGAATTTCCGATTGTCCTCGCTAAAGGAATAAATACCCTCGGAGGTGCCGAACATGAGCTGATCGCCCATCATTTCGACACAAACATCACCCGTAGGAAGGCCGTCATTCTGATTAAAACTTTTTATTTTAAACCTGTAGGTGCCAATGGACCGGATCCATTCCAGTGTTAGTTTGGTTGCCTTTCCGGGGCTTCCCAGCCACAAGATATTTTCTTCCGCCTCCACGATGGAGTTCACGGCATAGTCTATTCCCGGAATCTTCTCTTTTACTTCCCAACTTCCTTCGATGTAACTCAGACACAACAACCCGTCGTCCAGTCCGACAAAAACGATCGAAGAGTCCTTTGAGTACTGATGTATGGTCCATGGGTAGCAATCCGTTATTCGCTGAACTGAGAGTTCTTTATCGACCTGATAAAGGGCGTTGTTTTCGGCAACCAGCAGCAATTCCGATTTACCAAATTTAAACGGAAGGAGCCCCCAGCATTCCCGGTCAAAGCCCTGTACTTTTTTGAATTCTCCGCTTTTAATGCCTTTGTCCCAGTAAAACAACCCGGTATGTGTAGCGGTAAATACCTTGTTGTCAAAAACAGTTATGTCCTCGACGGTCTCATTGATGTTTGCCTTGCCCCCATATTTTGAAATCCTGGAATTGAAGGAGACCACAGAAATCCCGTTGGAGGTAGCAAGCCAGAGATTTCCTTCCTTATCCAGAAACTGATCGTTTATGACGTCGTCGTTTAAATCGTAGTCCGAATTCACACGTTGCACAATTCTTCCTTCGCGATCCACCAACAGCAGTCCATATCCCCAGGTTCCGATCGACAGTATTTCATCGTTGACAAGCAAGCCATTGGTTAACTGATATTCACTCAATTCACGGTCTATCCTTTCTGTATATTCGGTGAATCCTTTTTTGTTTTCCGATTTCCTGTACAGGAGTTTTATTCCGTTGTTTTCCGTGAAAACGAAGTGGTCGTTTTCAGAATACGAAACGATGTCAACTATCTTGATGTTTTTAAAATCAGTTACCTGCGAAAGGGGAACAATAGAGTCTTTAATCAACCGACAAAGACCTGTGGACATTTGGTTGACAATGTATTGACCATTCAGGTTATAGGCCGACTGAAACTCGGTCTCCGATTCCCATATTTTCAGGCTCTTGCCATCGTAAAAAAACACATTCTTTTTGGTCATGAAGTAGACTCCGTCCTCAAAAGCATTCACGGAATACACATCCTGAATTTCCTGAGGATCCAGATTATACAGGCGCCGCAGGGAAACAAAAACCTGTTTTCCAAAATCATCGACAGACAGGTATCCAAAATCTCCAACCGCCCCCACATAAACCATTCCGGATGGACTTACATCCAGAGAACGAATTCCTGATTCATTCGAGGATTGCACCATATTCCAGGTCAGACCGTCGTAAATCAGAACCTTTTCAGCATTTGCAAAATACATTAGACCCTTTTTATCCTGAGAGATATCCCAGTTCTGCGGACTTGCCTTGTAATTTTTGGATGTATAATTGCGCACGGGCAGTTGGCCTATGTCCAGACTTATCTGACCAAAAACAGGGAATACGTTTAAGAATAGCGTCCCGCTTACCAGTATTGAAATTATCCCGGATTTAATTTGGAGCAAGGTATGTGTCGGTAGACGGTGCATTTTTCATGGCTATTCTGTCGAATTGATCATCACCCTGGCAAAGGAGCGTTCATTGTTCAGATTCAATTGCAACAGATAAAATCCGTTTGGTAAATTTTCAAGGTTAAAACGAATCGAATTGGAGCCCGCATAAACCATTTTGTTAGCTGTCTGAACCATTCGTCCATTTATGTCAACAATTTCGACCGTCATGATACCGGCGAATTCGGAATTCACGTCCATGATAAAGGTGCCGGCATTCGGATTGGGATAAATCCGGTATTCCGAAAGTTCGAGATGCCCTTCTACCGCACTGGTGGAATCCGCGAATTTTGGTGGATTGATGCTTCCTCTGTTTGATCTCATTGAATTTTTACTCACCGCTTCGGTAGCCGTACATCCGGTTGGGTGACTCGCCGATATGTAGTAAACCAAATCCGCTCCCGTCGAAGGAGGATTTCTGTCCACATAGGTTTGTATGCTGGCCGTCCATTTACCGATGTATTGATTTCCCGAATCCGTTGTCTGCCTGTAACAGTCGTAGGAAAGAACCGGGAAATTACCCTTATAGTGTGTCCAAAAAATGTTGATATCACCCTGTGGATTTTTTGTCACGACCGTATGTATGGTTGTATGTGCCGTACTCTGGTAAGATTCTATTCCACAGGTATCGGTCGATGAAAGTTTATAGGACCAGGGCCTGATCCAGGTATCGGCATACTTGTCCTGATACAGGCTCAAGTCTCCAAAATCAATGCCGTCCTTGATTAGGTCGTAGACATTCTTTGTTGTGGTTTCACGGTAGATGCTGTAAAAATCAATGTCTCCCCGACTCGACGGTTTCTCCCAAACCACTTGTGCGTTGCCGGTTGCCGAATCGACATCGACCAGACATATTTCGGGTGCGGCCGATTTCACTGCTTTCACTTCGGCCGAAAATGCCGCCTTGCAAGGTGCAGCGTCGGTCACAATCAAATCGTATTCACCCGGCTGCAAACCGCTTATGTTTTGGGTGGTCATGTTACCGGGTGTCCACAGAAATGAATATCCGGGAGATCCGCCCGTGACATTGACATTGATGCTGCCTCCTCCTGTACAGCAGGTGGCATCATTAATACTACCGACGGTAATATCGGCTGCCAGATCATCACTTAGGGCCATGGTATGAGAGTAGGTGCAATTTTTTGCATCGGTCACCAGCACCCGGTAAACACCGGCTCCCACGTTAAACTGCGTACCTCCTGTTCCTCCCGGTGTCCAGCTATATGTGTAAGGTGCGGTTCCTCCGCTGGCAACCGCTGTTATTACCCCATCGGTATTTCCGCAACTCGGTTCCGAGATGATGGGAACCACAGAAATTGCATCCGGTTGAGAAACACTTATGCGCTTTGTGGACTTACATTTGTCGCCATCGGTCACGGTGATTTCATATATTCCCGCTTTCAGTCCATTGATGTTTTTACTTGTACTTGCCGTTGACCAGCTGTACGAATACGGCAGGCTCCCCCCGCTTACCGTAATGACAATGGCTCCGTCATTTCCACCCTGGCAACTCACATTCACCAGTGTCTGAACGCTTACGACAGGTCCGTCAACATCATTGATGAGGACCGGATCTGAGGTGCTCGCACACCCATTTACATCTGTGACTGTTACCAAATAAGAGCCGGCAGCAAGGCTGTCGGCCGTGGCCAGTGTGTCTCCACTGGTCCATTGATATTTATATGGTGCGATGCCTCCCTGAACAGAGACGCCGGCACTTCCATTCTTTACTCCGCAATCGGCATCGGTGATGGTGGGTGTAATCATTAAATCTCCGCATTTTTCATATTTGGCGATAAACGATGCGGGGCCCGAATAATTCCGTGCCTGGGGCCAGGCAGAGTTAAAGTTGGCCGAGCCACCTCCAATCCTGCCGAACAGCATGGGAGCACCGTTCATGTGGTCAATGTTTGCACTGTAAATGCCTGCAGAACCTGAAATTTTGGATGCCCAGTTCAGGCCAAATGAATTATTATAGGCGGCAAAAAACAAGGTTTGAGAACCACCGGCACTCAGCTGTTTTGAACCCGTGCCCGGGTCAAAATCGACTGTTCCCTGAAAATGACCTGAAATATAGATGGAGTCGTTGTTGTAGAAACGAAGAGCCTGTGATTCGTCTTTGCCCGATCCCCCGAAGGAAGCCGAAGCCTGAAGATCCGCAGACAGATTATAACGGGCCAGAAAAACGTCGTAGTTCCCGTTGCTGGTCAGCAAGTTGGTTCCTGCTTTCAGGTCTATGTCGATGCTGTTTTGAAAACTTCCGGTTACGATCAGTTGTGTTCCGCTGATTTCCATTTTCAGATATTCTCCCTCTGCAGCAATGCTCCCGAGGCGATAAGCCCATTGAAGCTGAAGGGAAGAATTGTACTTGGCAATAAAATAATCGTCACTGCCCTGAGCGGTAAGTGCTGTTGTGCCCGTTGAAGGATCGAAATCGACAACTCCCTGAAAACGACCCGCAATGTATATGTTTCCGCCGGCATCTACTTCAAGGTCGAGCATCCGCTGGTCTGAGCCCGCAACTCCCATGGTGATCGAGTTCGAATAATTTCCGGAAGAATTATACCTGGCAACGAACAAATAATCGTCAGACGTGTTTGCAATTTGGGTCCCTGCACCCGGATCAAAATCGGTGGATCCGTTTGTTTCCCCCGCAACAATGATGTTTCCTGAATTATCAAGAGTAAGATCTTTCGACCTCACATGAACGGTCGAACTGATTTGTCTCGCCCAGGAAAATGCACCCGTGGAACTGTACTTTGAAATGAAAAAATCTTCGGCATTCGCTGAAGCCGGGATGTAAAGAGCCTGACCCGGTCCCGGATTCAAATCGATGGAATCATTGAAATATCCATTTACCAGAACATTGCCGGACCCGTCTAAATCCATTCCACTCAGGGTTATTGAATCTGTGCCCTCCAGAATATTTACCCAGTTCAACGCACCTTCGCTGCTGTATTTTCCGAAAAACACATTCTGATCTCCGGCCGGACTAAGTACATGCGAAGAATTTGCGTCCGGATCAAAATCAACAGGTACGGAAAACATCCCTGATATCGTAATCTGACCACCTGTGCCTATGTCTGTTTTATGACCATAGGAAAATCCGCCGCCCGATTGTTCCTCAAGCAACCTGTTCCAATCAAGACTTTGTGCTTTTACATTAAAAAAGAAGATGATCAGAAATGTAAAAACAGTACAATGTCTCATAGGCCCGTAAATTAGGTATATGCCCGTAAAAGTAGCAATTCGTAAAGTTAATTTTATGTACCAATTTCAGTAGTAATCAAGACCAAAGCGTTGAAAACTATTTAATAAAAATACAGGAGTTAAAAAATCCGTTGCACAAGCTATATCTTTTATATATCTTTGCAGCCCAAATTTTAATACTGTATACATGTACGCGATTGTAGAAATAGCGGGGCAACAGTTCAAAGTAGAAAAAGACCAGCAGATCTTCGTTCACCGTTTGGACGGAAAAGAAGGAGACCAGGTGTCATTTAATCAGGTATTGCTGATTGAAAATGACGGTAAGATTGCTGTTGGCGCCCCAGCTGTAGCAGATGCCGCCGTAACCGGAAAAATAATAGAGCATCTAAGAGGTGATAAAGTTCACGTCTTTAAAAAGAAAAGAAGAAAGGGTTACCAAAAGAGAAATGGTCATCGACAGGATTTGACAAAGATCATGATCGAATCCATTCTTGAAAAAGGTGGCTCTAAAATCAGCAAAGCAAAAACCGAAGCTCCAAAGGCCGAGGCGAAAGCTCCGGTTGCGGAGAAGAAAGCAGCACCAAAAGCCGAGACTCCAAAAGCCGCAGCACCAAAAGCTTCAGCTCCAAAAGCTTCAGCTCCAAAAGCTGCAAGCGCTAAAAAAGCTGAACCAAAGGCAAAAAGTGCCGCTGCCCCGGTCAAAAAGACTGCTGCAAAGAGCACCACAGCCAAAAAAGCTGCCCCCAAAACTGCTGCGAAGAGCACAAAAAGCGCAACTGCAAAAAAGGCTGAACCTAAAAAAGACACTAAAAAATAAACCCTCAGGAAAATGGCACATAAGAAAGGAGCAGGTAGTTCTAACAATGGTCGCGAATCCCACAGCAAGCGACTCGGCGTTAAAATTTTCGGTGGTCAGGAAGCCAAGGCCGGAAATATACTGGTAAGACAGAGAGGAACAGTACACAATCCAAGTAAGAACGTCGGAATGGGAAAGGATCATACCTTATACGCATTAGCTGACGGTACTGTAGAATTCAGAAAGAAAAGAGACAACAGGTCTTACGTTTCCGTTGTAGAGAAATCTTAACGAAAGAATCATTTAGCTTGCTCCTGTCAGACCATTTACATTTAATGGACCGGCAGGAGCTTTTTTTTTTAAACACATTCGGAAGATGATTCCCATTAGCTTAATAAGAGAACACAAAGCGTCGATTTTAGAGGNNATGAATTAAAACATCGGACGACGTCTTTAAAAGACAAGAGTCAAAAGCTGAAAGAAAATCAAAAAAGCCTGGAAGAAAATATCAGAATCAAATTAAGCCAGGTTCCAAATGTTCCTCATTCGTCTGTTCATGCCGGCAAAGGCGATCAGGACAATGTGACGATTTACGAAGAAGGCAAAATGCCGGCTTTACCAAAGAATGCAGTTCCTCACTGGGATCTGGCGAGCAAATACAACCTGATCGATTTTGAACTCGGTACCAAGATAACCGGGGCCGGATTCCCTGTTTTTATTGGAAAAGGCGCCAAGCTTCAGCGAGCCCTGATCAGTTTTTTTCTTGACCGGGCAATTGAAGCCGGATATACCGAGGTAATTCCTCCTCTTATGGTAAACGAAGACTCCGGCTTTGGGACCGGTCAGTTACCGGATAAGGATGGACAAATGTATCACGCCCAGATCGACAATCTGTTTCTAATCCCGACGGCAGAGGTTCCCGTGACAAATATTTTTCGGGATGTTATCCTGAAGCAAAGTGATTTTCCGATTAAACGCGTTGCCTATACACCTTGTTTCAGAAGAGAAGCAGGATCATACGGGAAAGATGTCAGGGGACTGAACAGGCTTCACCAGTTTGACAAGGTTGAAATTGTTCAGCTTCAGCACCCGTCAAAATCGTATGAGACACTCGACCAAATGGTAGATTATGTTCAGGGACTTTTGCGGGATCTGGAACTTCCGTTCCGCGCACTTAGACTTTGTGGTGGCGACCTTGGAACCGCCTCCGCCAAAACCATAGACCTGGAAGTTTATTCAGCCGCGCAGGACAAATGGCTTGAAGTGAGTTCGGTTTCAAATTTCGAGTCGTACCAGGCAAACAGACTGAAACTGAGGTTTAAAAACACCGATCAAAAATCTGAACTGGCCCATACACTTAACGGAAGTGCACTTGCGCTGCCAAGGATTTTTGCGGCATTGCTTGAAAACAATCAAACCGAAACCGGAATAAACATTCCCAAGATCTTACATGCCTA
Organism: Flavobacteriales bacterium; assembly: GCA_003487525.1. Lineage (GTDB taxonomy): Bacteria > Bacteroidota > Bacteroidia > Flavobacteriales_E > Vicingaceae > UBA11591. Next base: position 7,568 of record DNDT01000287.1, on the reverse strand, counting down.
TACAGGTTTCAAATCAATCGAGAAATGAGAAAGTTAATTTTTGTAATTCCGGTATTGTTGATTTTTGCGCGTTGCTCAAGTCATTACAAAGGCGAAATCGCCCAGCTGGATAGCCTGATAACACTATTGGACAGCGCAAAAAACGTTGTCCATAAACTCGACTCTGGTCTCCTTTTTCAGCGTAAACGTGCAGTATTCCATAATTTGGCAGTCATTTCTTCAACCACAGATACCCTTTCCAGGGACGATGTTTTTCTTCTCGACACCTACTCTTCTTATTTAAAGGCATACAACAAATGGAGTTCGCGACTATTGGCTCTATACGAAGAGGTCGAAACGATTCCCATGCAGCTTAAGAACCTCAAACTTGACCTTTCAAAAAATCTGATACCCAAGGAACAAGCCGAAAAGTATGTAAAAAACGAATCGGAGATGGCCCGCCTGGTGATTGAGGCTGTTTTTAAGCTTGACCGGGGATTCAGGGATAATAACGAGCCCTACATCGAGACAGAAGAAAAAGTCCTACTTTTAATTAAACGTCTCGAATCCCAAAAACAAACCGAATCTTGAACCTTGCAAAAGGAATAAAACTTTTCGCAATCCTTTGTTCTGCAACCATCTCTTTGGTTGTTCAGGGCCAGAGCACGGATGAAGTTAATTACAATCTGGCTCTGGACTTTTTTCAGAATAAGGAATACGACAAAAGCATTTCCCTGTTCGAAGAACTCTACAAAAAGGACAAAAGCCAGCGCATTTACATCCCTTATTTCAACTCATTTCTTGGAATTGAAAACTACGTCGAAGCTGAAAACCTTGTCAAAAAACAGCTCAAGAAAAACAACAGCGATCCCGTTTACATCGTGGATTACGGCTTCGTGGTGAAATTGTCCGGCAATCAGCGAAAGGCAAAAGAAATCTACGAAGATGCAATAAAAGACGTGCTCCCCAGAACACAGGACGTCCTGGATTTATCCAATAGTTTTCAAAGAAGAAATGAGCTGGATTACGCCATCGAGACGCTGAAATACGGTAAAAAATTAACCCCTTCATACGGATATCAATTTGAACTTGCCGAACTGTACTACCAAAAAGGGGACATTGAAACCATGGTAAATGAGTACCTGAATCTGTTGAGCATTAACGAAGGGTACCTGCAAAATGTTCAGAACGCTTTGAACACGGCCATTTATCAGGATCTGAATCAACAGTATATCGAAGTGCTGAATACGGCCTTGCTTCGCAACATTCAGAAAAATCCCGATGAGGTCATTTATTCGGAACTGCTTATCTGGCATTACCTGCAACAAAAAGATTTCAAAGGAGCCATCGTTCAGTCAAAGGCACTGGACAAGAGAAATCAGGAAAACGGAAACCGATTTTTAACCCTTGGGAAACTGTGTTCTTCAAACAGAAAATACGATCTGGCGATGGAGTGTTATCAGTATTTAATCGACAAGGGGCCTTCCTCAAGGTTGTATATCAATGCCCGGGTACTGATGACAGAAACAATCCGTGAAAAAATAATTTCCACCCCATACACNNTTACCTTGACAAACCCGATCAAGCAACAGCCATGCTCAAGAAAGCACTTGGCACCTTTCAGCTCGCCGAAAAAGACAAGGCGCGATGCAAACTTTTACTCGCTGACATTTACCTGCGACAGGGTGAAATATGGGAAGCTTCCCTACTCTATTCTCAGGTTGAAAAAGATTATAAATACGAGGCCCTGGGCGACCAGGCAAAATTCAAAAACGCAAAAATTTATTTCTATACCGGAGACTACAACTGGGCCAAAGCGCAATTGGACGTGCTCAAGGGTTCCACCTCCAAACTGATCGCCAACGACGCCATGCGCCTGTCTTTGATCATTTCGGACAACCTGGCCTTTGACACAGCCGGTGCGGCATTGAGAGATTATGCCAAAGCATCGCTTCAGTTCGAACAAAACGACCTGAACGGTGCACTCAACTCCCTGCAATCAATGGAAAGGATTTACCTGGCTCACAGCATCATCGATGAGGTGTATTACCTTGAATACAGCATATATTTTAACATGCAGAATTACGAAAAAGCCGCAGCGGCGCTGAATGTTATCGTACGCGATTATCCGGAAGACATTCTGGGAGACGAGGCCGTTTTCAATTTGGCTGTATTGTATGAGCAATACCTGAACCAACCCGAAAAGGCCAAAGAAATGTATAAAAAATTGATTTCCGTTTATCCGGGCAGTATTCACGTAGCCGAGTCCAGAAAAAGATACCGCGCCTATGAAAATGGCAAGGGGGAATTGAAATTTGAAGAAGCAGATCCAAAATAAAGGATGATGATCATTTACAATGTAACCGTAAACATAGATGAGGAAGTCGCTTCTTCGTGGTTAAAATACATGGTGGAAAGGCACATCCCGGATGTAATGTCCACGGGATGTTTTGAAAAATATGTTCTGTGTAACCTTCTCACCCGGCAATCGGATGAAGACGGACTGACCTATACCATTCAGTATTACTGCGAGAACATGGAAAAATACAATTTGTACAGCGAGAAATATTCACCCGCCCTTCAACAGGAACACAGCGCTCTTTACGGGGGCAAATTTGTGGCCTTCCGTTCATTAATGGAGGTTATCAACTGAATGGTACGGCCAAAAAAACACCTTGGTCAGCATTTCCTGACAGATTTGAATACGGCCCGGAGAATCGTTGATTCAATGGAGTACAAGACGTCTAAGAACGTACTGGAAATTGGCCCCGGAAAAGGGGTTCTCACAAAATTTTTGCTTGAAAAAGGTGCCAATCTCAAGCTGATTGAATTGGATATCGAATCGGTTGACTATCTGAATTCCCATTTTGACGGACAAAAAATGGAAGTGATCGGTGGTGATATATTAAAACTGGACTTTTCTGTATTGTTTGCCGGTCAGGCCTTTTCAATAATTGGCAATTTCCCGTACAACATCTCTTCACAAATTGTATTTAAGGTTCTGGAACAACGCAGCTGTGTGAATGAGTTGGTGGGAATGTTTCAGCGCGAAATGGCCAGGCGCATTTGCAGCCCGCCCGGAAACAAGGATTACGGAATCCTTAGTGTACTTACTCAGGCATATTATGACAGCACCTACCTTTTTACCGTAAACGAGGGCGTATTTTTTCCGCCACCCAAGGTAAAATCCGGCGTACTGAGACTGGTCAGGAAGGAATCACCGCCGGATATCGATTCGTATGAGCGTTATAGCAACCTGGTTAAAATGGCATTTCAGCAACGGAGGAAACAACTCAAAAACACCCTGAAACCACTTTATCCCGAAGGATTTGAACACAAACTCCTGATGCAAAGACCCGAACAGCTGCATTGGACAGAATTTCTTGACATTTTCAAGGAGATTACATTAAACCGGAACTCTTAACTTTCAGTCTCTCATAATTGTTCTATTTTTGTAGAAAGCTACAATTCATTCCATGCAATTTGTCCTCACCAAAGAATTTATTCAGGAACTAAGGGAGGCTGTCCAAAAACAAGATGAGCTTAAGGTGGTTGAGTTAACCCATGAGCTGCATCCCGCTGATTTGGCAGAAATAATAGAAGAATTAGATCCTGCCGAGCTCAGTCAGTTCTTTCAGTACCTCGATTCTGAGAAGGCGGCGGACTCCCTGATGGAACTTGAGGATGAAGTCCGGGAAAAATTCCTTTCCACCCTGACTTCAGAAGAAATTGCAAAGTACTTCATTGACAATCTGGATTCGGATGACGCGGCAGACGTGATTTCCGAACTGCCCGAAGGGGTGAAGGATGAGGTTATTTCGCAGCTTGAAGACGTCGAGCAGGCAAGTGATATCGTAGACCTGCTTGGTTATGCCGAGGATACGGCCGGTGGATTGATGGCCAAGGAGATGATCCGGGTCAATGAAAACTGGACCCTGACGAAGTGTGTCCGTGAAATGCGAAAGCAGGCGGAAAACATTGAAAATATTTACACCATTTACGTTGTCGACGACGACAATAAACTGAGAGGAACACTTTCGCTCAAGAAATTACTGTTCGCACCACCGAGGAGTAAAATTTCCTCGCTCTACCAGAAAGAAGTCATTTTCGTAAAAGCATCGGCGTCTTCGGAGGATGTTGCCACGATCATGGACAAATACGACCTGGTCGTTTTGCCGGTTTTGGATGAATTGAATCGCCTGATCGGACGGATTACCATTGACGACGTGGTTGATGTAATGAGGGAAGAAGCTGAAAAGGACTACCAGTTGGCCAGCGGTATCTCCAAGCCCATCGATTTCTCGGACAGAATGGCTTTGCTGACAAGGGCCAGACTACCTTGGTTGCTTATTGGATTGGTTGGAGGAATCCTTGGAGCACGGGTCATTGAAATGCACGAAGGCACCCTTCAAATTAATCCCGAGATGGCCTTTTTTATACCCCTCATTGCGGCCATGGGAGGAAATGTCGGAGTTCAGTCGTCCGCGATAATCGTTCAGTCCATTGCAAACAGTTCATTGCGTCTTGACACCGTCGCAGGCAGGCTTGGCAAGGAACTGCTTGGATCAATCCTGAATGGCCTGGTGTGTTCTATGCTGATCTTGGGTTATAATCTGCTTTTCAGCGATTCGCTCATTCTTAGTTTCACGGTTGCGATCGCATTGCTAAGCGTAATTGTCGTATCGGCCATGCTGGGTACCGCGGTTCCGCTGATACTTAACCGGTATAAAATTGATCCCGCCCTGGCTACCGGTCCCTTTATTACCACAATGAATGACATTTTCGGTCTTTTTATCTATTTCGGGATAGGCAGGCTGATTCATATGATGTTTTAAGTGGCTGCCAGGGTCCTTTTTCTTGATTCCGTGCATTCTGTTTTGGAAGAAAAACTCACCGCTGATGGTTACATATGCGAACATGACTACGTTTGTTCGATAGATGAACTTCGGAACAAAATCAACGACTACCGCGGACTCGTAATCAGAAGCCGTTTAATCATCGATGAACAGCTTCTTTCCTCGGCGGGTCAGTTAACGTTTATCGCCAGATCGGGGTCGGGTCTTGAAAACATCGATGTCCGGTATGCCGCAAGTAAAGGAATTCATTGTTTTAACAGTCCAGAAGGAAACAGGGACGCCGTGGGAGAACATGCGCTTGGCATGCTGTTGTCCCTGCTGAACAAGATTTCAAAAGGAGACAGTGAGGTTCGGAAACTCATGTGGAAACGAGAGGAAAACAGAGGGCTTGAAATTGGCGGAAAAACTATCGGGATAATTGGCTACGGCAACACCGGAAAATCCTTTGCAAAAAAATTAAGTGGCTTTTCATGTGACGTGATAACCTATGATCGTTATGTCGAAAATGCGGGAGACGCCTATGCCGTTCAGACTGACCTCGGTGAACTGTTTGAACGTGCCGATGTTGTTTCGGTACATATCCCTTATAGCAAAGACAACCACTACTTCGTAAACAGTGAATTCATGTCTTCTTTCAGGAAAAACATTTACCTGATCAATACTTCGAGGGGAAAGGTGTTGAACTCCAAAGACCTGGTAACTGCATTGAAAAGCGGTAAGGTAAATGGTGCCTGCCTTGATGTACTTGAATTTGAAAAACACTCGTTTGAGGAAGTCGAATTTGATTCGGTACCGGAAAGCCTGAGCTATCTGATCAATTCAGACAAGGTATTGTTAACTCCACATGTTGCCGGATGGACGGAAGAATCCTATTATAAACTGAGTTCGGTGCTCTACGATAAAATTTCATCCACCTTCGGTAAACCGAAATAGAAATTATTTTTTTTTGGACAGGTGATTTCTATCTTTGAGTTAACTAAAAAATCCTAAACCATGAATAATTTCAAAAATCTTCGAAATTCAAATTATCCCGCACTCATAGCTATTGCTATTCTGAGTCTATCAATGCTAACCGTTTCATGTAACAAGGACAAAGACGACACGACTCCGACCACACCTACGGTTCCAACACCTCCGCCGGCACCGGAAAGCCCGTCTATAGAATTTACGGATGGAAACGGAACGCTTTCGGCAGTCATAACCAGGACATTTCAAAAAGTCCCTCTGTTTGGATTTGTACCTGTTGATTTTGGCGTTGCGGTTGCTGTCTTTTACGATGACCCGACTTCAGGAGTGTTTTTGGATGCCGGAACCGTAATGTGCGAAGGTTTTGAGCTGACAAAGCAAACCAATAATTCTTACGTTTATGTACCCAGCAAGACGAACACAGTCGGGATTGATTATTCCATTGGCACAGTCAGCTGGGATGTTACCGGTGCCGGAACTGTTCCTCCCAATAACTTCACCAACTACAATTATTTTCCGGAAGTAGGTAAAATAAGCAGTGAAACCACCATTAATAAATCCAAGGACTATGTACTTAGTTCAACCAGTGTTTCAAATTCAGACAGTGTGATCTTTATGATCGGTGGAATATACCACACGGCTGCCGGAGCTACCAGTTCATACACGTTTACCGCAAGTGAACTAAGCAAGCTGAATGCCGGAATCAACTACGTGCAGGTTACCGCATACAACGTATACAGTGATGCCAGTTCCGGAAAGACGTATTACTATGTAAATGAGACGGTTGTGACGGAACAGGTCACCCTTCAATAAATGATTCAAATCATGCAAAAAGCCCCTAAAAATCAGGGGCTTTTTTTATGCATCTTTCCTATATTTGGCCGAATCTTTTAAACCCCACCATGATTATTTCCAAACTGCTTTTTACTCGCGTTTTTCGCTTCTTTTCATATACCGTTTTAATCACCAGTTTTACTTTGAGCTCTTGTAGTAAAAAAGACGAAGTTACTCCGGCAACACCTGTTATACCCACACCTCCACCTCCACCGGAAAATCCTTTGCCGGCGTTTTCAGATGGTAACGGAAGCCTTATTTCCATCAAGTCAAGGACTTATCAAAAAGTTCCGGGCGGGGTAATCCACACAGACCTTGGTTTGGCAGTGGCTATGTTCTATACCGATCCCGCTTCAGGAAACTTTATTGAGGCAGGTCAGGTAGATTGCAATGGAAAAGATTTAACACTTCAAACCAACTCATCCTATGTCTATGAGCCTGATAAAAAGGACCAAACCGGCATCGATTACAGCAATGATATTGTCAAATGGAGCATAAGTGGGGATGGTCCGATCCCAACAATCAACCAATCGTCGTCCGTTGTGTTTCCCGATGTATCACAGATAACAAGCAGCAAAACCATAGATAAGACCAAAAACTACAGGCTTAGCGCAGACAGGGCCTGGGATTGTGACAGCGTGCTTTTCATGCTTGGGGGAATTGTGCATGTGGAAGGTCCCAGTACCAATGCTTCAACTTTTACGGTAAAGGAAATGAGTTCGTTGAAAGCCGGCACAAACTACGTTCAAATTACCGGATACAATTACAACCTTCAGTTTCACGACAGCAAGGGTTTCTATTTTGTAAAAGAAACCGTCGTTACCGAGCAGGTGACGATACAGTAAGGGAATTTGGTTATTTAGTTATTGGGTTACTTGCTTATTTGGTTACTTGCTTATTTGGTTATTGTGTCTATTTAACGGTTTCCCGCCT
>DNDT01000469.1 GCA_003487525.1 Flavobacteriales bacterium | reverse complement strand
TGCCGGTTTCGATATTGACAGAAAGAACATTTCGATTGACCAGGAACACATCAAGGAACTTGGAAAATACGAGGCTAAAGTGCAGTTGTACAAGCATATAGTGGCTACGTTCTCATTTGACGTTGTAGCTGAAGAAGAAAAGTAAGCCGTTCTGTTAATGCATTAAAAAAAAGTCTGCCACTGGCGGACTTTTTTTTTGTGTAATCGGGTAATTGTGTAGTTGGGTAAAGGAGAGGGGGTAGAGGGTAGGATAGGGATTATTGGGAATTGAACAATTAACAAATGACACACTTAATTGAACAGAACCATACACTACACGATTAGCCGATTACACGATTCCGCAACACAAACCATCTTCATGTTCCTCAACACACACACTTATTACAGCTTAAAATACGGTACGATAAAACCGGTGGAACTGCTTGAAATGGCGCAGAAGAATGGGCTTCATGACCTGGCCCTGACCGACATCAACAATACTTCGGCCTGCATGGATTTCGTGCGCCTTTCTGGCAAATATGGTGTGCGGCCTGTTTTGGGGGTGGATTTCAGGAACAGCGCCAGGCAGCAATTTATTATACTGGCGCGCAATAACAACGGCTTTCAACAAATCAACACTTACCTGTCGCACTTTCTCCATTCACAGGACCATCGTATACCGGTTCGCGCCGGGAAACTGGAGGACACCTATGTGATTTATCCTTATCGGGATGACCTGGAGTGGGAGCTGGCCGAAAACGAATACATGGGCGTGCGCCCCGATGAACTGAACCGTCTTCGCTTTTCGCAATGGAAAGAGAGACTCAATAAACTCGTAGTATTACAAACCGTTTCTTTCCGGAATAAAAAAGATTTCAACGCTCACCGGCTGCTCAGGGCCATTGACAAGAATGTACTGCTCAGTAAACTCCCTGAAAATGAGCAGGGGAAACCTGGGGATCTCATGTGCCCACCCGCTGAGATCCGCAACATTTACCTTGATTTCCCCCAACTTGTCGTGAATGCCGAGAAACTGCTTGCGAATTGCCGCATCGAGTTTGACTTCTCCGGAGAAAACCCCAAGAACCAGCGCTCTTACACGGGCAATGAGGAACTGGACTTCCGCCTGATGAGGAAACTCTGCTACAAGGGCTTAAACTACCGTTACAAGCATCCGGGCAAGCGTATTTTTTTCCGCCTGGAAAAGGAGTTGGATATTATCCGGGAAAAGGGCTTTGTGTCTTACTTTCTTATCAATTGGAAGATCCTGAAATACGCCCGCGGCAAGGGGTATTTCTATGTGGGTCGGGGTAGTGGGGCCAACAGCATTGTGGCTTATCTCTTGCGCATTACCGATGTTGACCCCATTGAACTCGACCTGTACTTTGAGCGCTTCATTAACCTTTACCGAAAGAATCCACCCGACTTTGACATCGATTTCTCCTGGACCGACCGGGACGACATCATAAACTACATGTTCCGAACCTTTCCAAATACGGCGCTCATTACCGTATACAATACCTTTCAGTACCGGGCAGCCGTAAGGGAATTGGGAAAGGTATTCGGGCTTCCAAAAGAAGAAATGGATTTTCTGAGCCACGGTCGCTTTCGTTTTGATGAACTGGATCAACTATCCAAGCTGGTACTGGTCTACGGCGAAGTCATACAGGGCTTTCCAAATTACCTGGGCATTCACGCGGGAGGCATTATTATCTCGGAAAAACCCATTCACTATTACACAGCCACCTTTATGCCGCCAAAGGGTTTTCCAACCACACAGTTCGATATGGTCGTGGCCGAAGACATCGGTTTGTACAAGTTCGATATTCTTAGTCAACGCGGACTGGGAAAAATTAAAGATGCACTTGAGGTGATTAGATATAATTATCCTGATAGTCAATCAATTGACATTCATGATATTGATCGGTTTAAAAAAGACCCGCGCATCCGGACACTGCTGAGAAATGCCAAGGCCATTGGTTGTTTTTACGTCGAATCTCCGGCCATGCGCATGCTGATGACCAAACTAAAGGTCGATAATTACCTGGGGCTGGTTGCTGCCAGTTCGGTGATACGCCCGGGAGTGGCCCGTTCCGGCATGATGCGGGAATACATTCTGCGCTACCGGTACCCGGAAAAGAGAAAAGACGCACCGCCGGTCATGCTGGACATCATGCCCGAAACCTACGGTGTTATGGTTTATCAGGAAGACGTAATCAAGGTGGCGCATTACTTTGGCGGCCTGAGTCTGGGAGAAGCAGACATGTTGANNAGAGAGGAGTTTATGAAGGTAAAAAACCGTTTTTTCGACAACTGCACCGACAAAGGGCACAGTGCTGAATTAACGGCCGAGGTCTGGCGCCAGATTGAGAGCTTTGCCGGTTATGCCTTTGCCAAGGGGCATTCGGCATCCTATGCCGTAGAGAGTTATCAAAGCCTCTTTCTGAAGGCCTATTATCCGCTGGAGTACATGGTTGCCACCATCAACAACTTCGGAGGCTTTTACCAGACTGAATTATATGTAAACGAGGCCCGCATTAATGGCGGGCACATCAATGCCCCATGCGTTAACAGGGGGTATTACGAAACCTTCATCTGCGAAAAAGAGATTTACCTCGGCTTTATTCTGATTAAGTCACTGGAGAGCAAGGTGGCAAAATCAGTGGTGCGTGAACGCCTGAAAAGCGGAGTGTACAAGAACCTGGATGACTTTATAGAACGCGTACCCATTTCGGTGGAACAAATTTCCATCCTCATCAAGGTCAATTCCTTTCGGTTTACCGGACGAAACAAACGTCAGCTTTTGTGGGAGGCTCACATGAAGATCAATAAGGTTGAGTTGGAAACACGGGTGCACAACCTGTTCAGGGTGGAAAAGCTTCGTTTTAAAACCCCTCATTTGCCCGGGCGTGACCTGGAAGATGCCTTTGATGAGCTTGAATACATCGGTTTTCCGCTTTGCAACCCCTTTGACCTGTTAACCGAAGCGCTGCCGGAGAAACAGCTTTTATCCAAAGACCTGCCCGGCAAGGTTGGCGAGCAGGTTACCGTGTACGGCTACTTAATTACCCACAAAACAACCCGTACCGTCAAGGGGGACAACATGTATTTCGGAAATTTCCTGGACATCAGAGGCGATTTTATCGATACGGTTCATTTTCCATCCATTGCCAATACATACCCTTTTCGCGGGCGTGGAGTATATCAGATTACAGGAAAAGTGACCGAAGAGTTTGACTGCATAAACATCGAAGTGACGTCGATGGAAAAGCTGGGTATTGTGGAAGACCCAAGATATGCAGATGACAATAAATATAAAAAAATGATAAGTGCATGATTATCAGGAATCAGCCCACCCGCGCCATTGTCCACATGGACCTGGATACCTTCTTTGTCTCCTGCGAGCGTTTGATGGACAGTAAGCTAAACAACAGGCCTGTTCTGATCGGTGGCGTTTCGGACAGGGGAGTGGTGGCCTCATGCAGTTACGAAGCCCGGGCATTTGGAGTGCATTCGGCCATGCCAATGAAGCTGGCACGCCAATTGTGCCCGGAGGCTGTTGTTCTCAGGGGAAATTCCGGTATTTACACCAAGTATTCAACCATGGTTACGGATGTCATAAAAGAGAGTGTCCCGCTCTATGAGAAGTCATCCATTGATGAGTTCTACATTGACCTGAGCGGAATGGACCGGTTTTTTGGCTGCCTCCAACTTGCCAGTGAGCTGCGCAGCCGCATCATTAAAGAGACAGGACTTCCTATTTCCTTTGGACTTTCCACCAACAAAACCGTTTCGAAAATTGCCACAGGTGAAGCCAAACCCAATAATCAAATCCGTATTGAAAACGGCCATGAAAAACACTTTCTGGCCCCTTTATCGGTGAGAAAGATCCCTATGATAGGGGAGAAGACGTATAAATCACTCTGTGATCTGGGCGTTCGCCGCATTAAATCCATACAGGAAATGCCGGTAGAAATGATGGAACGGGTTTTTGGAAAGAACGGCATCGTAATGTGGAAGAAGGCAAACGGCATTGATAATTCACCTGTTGTTGCCTACCATGAACGCAAATCAATTTCAACCGAACGCACCTTTGACAAGGATACGACGGACGTAGCCAAGCTGCAAGGCATTATTATGGCCATGGCCGAAAATCTCATCTATCAGCTTCGTCGCGGAAACAAGCTCACTGCCTGCGTTACGTTTAAAATTCGATATTCGGATTTTCAGACCTATACACTGCAGCGACGCATTCCTTACAGCGCTTCAGACCATACCATTATTCCCGTTGTCATGGAATTGTACAAACAACTCTACAACCGCAGGCTACTGGTCAGGCTCGTGGGGGTTCGTTTCAGCCATTTGGTTCAGGGTGGACATCAGATCAATCTTTTTGAAGACTCACCGCGCATCATTAGTCTTTACCGCGCCATGGATAAAATGCGGGAACGATACGGAGACCGGGCCGTAATACGAGCTTCGGGAATGAATGCACGAAGCATTAGCCGGTGGAATCCATTTACAGGGGAGCCTCCACCATTATTGGCAAACAGAAGGCAATAGAAAATCGGAATAAGAAAAGACAGGGGAATAAGTCAACATATTTCATAAATGTTGTATTATTGTCGAGTGATTAGTCGATCAATATGACAGCAAAAGAACAAAGCATACTCGATGCTGCCCTAAGTCTATTTGTGAGCAATGGATTTCATGGTACACCAACCGCATTGATTGCACAAAAAGCTGAAGTCAGCAATGGCACCTTATTTCATTACCATAAGTCAAAGGAGGCTCTTGTAAAAACCCTCTATACCTGCATAGTAACTGAATACCAGGAAGCAACCTTGGACGGCGAACAGGACATTGAGTCCATAAAAGAAAAAGTCCGGCTCCTTTGGAAACAATCCATTGACTGGGCCTTTGAAAACAGGGATAAGTATCATTTTATTCTTCAGTACAAGTACTCCACGACCAAACAGGACAAAAAAACAGATCAGGTCGGTAACCTGAAGAAACGATTTGCTGACATCACAGAAAAAGGCATTCAGCAAAAGCTTATTGCACATCGTCCCGATGACTTTATTTTCAGCATGTTTGAGGCCAATCAATACGGAATGATGTCCTATTTACTTGAGAATCCGGTCAAGTACAGGATGCCTGAATTTATGAAGCAAGCATTCACATGGTTTTGGGATGGTATTTCAGCGTGATACAATTACATTGACTGATTAGTCAGTTTATATTGAATATACATGAATCCGAACACAATACACTAGTCAATGTTTTGAAAACGAAACTCCGTATTTCCGCCGCATTGGTCCTGATCATTTCACTGTACCAGGGAATGGTGTCGGCCCAAAAAACGGATCTGGGCAGTTGGTGGATGTATTCGGGTTACAATCGAATACACGACAAATGGAGCGTTTTTACAGAGGTGCAATATCGAAGCTACAACATCGGTAAAGATATCCTTCAGTTATTGCTTCGAACCGGCCTTAATTACCACATTACAGAAAAATCTTCTGTCGCATTGGGCTACACTTTTCTAAGCACTTACAAAATTGAAAGCGATATCACATCTCCATTTGCCGAAGAACACGCTATCTGGCAGCAATTCATGTATCGTTACGCCTTGCCAAACCTGGTATTTGAACACCGCTTCAGAGCAGAACAGAGATTTATTAATGATCTTCGAAACAACAACGGTGATTTGTATAAAAACAGGTTCAGATATCGTTTGGCATTGGCAATGCCATTTGGAAAAGAGAATCTTGAGCCAAATACTTTTTTTGCAAGTGTGATGGATGAAATATTCGTCCAGACAGAAGGGTACTGGCTCGATCAAAACAGAATTTTCGGTGGAATAGGGTATAAATTCAGCGCATCAGCCAATTTTCAATTTGGCATTATGAATCAGACCTTTAGATTCAACGATAAATGGTATCTGATCTTTGCCCTTGGCTGGAATCCCGATCTGAGAAAAACAAAATAGTTCGAAATGTGATTATGAGTCACCTGAAAGACGCCAGAATCTAATATCCGGCTTCCCCAAAACTCCGCCCTGTTTCATTTTGTTCAAAAGGTCCGGATCCCGCATCGTCTCACGAGCCTTGTCCAGATCGGGAATGGCAAACATTACAAAGACGTCGTTTGGATCTCCTTTTACCGTTCCCATCTGAATCAATACAATGCCTTCCTTGTCCCTGGCTTTTTGATTTCCATCATACAACCATTTCCAGGTTTGGAAATCCTTTACCTTATGCCGGATAGACACCCGAAAAACCGGTTGGATTGTAGTGGTATCAAGGTATGTCAGGTCCAGCTCAACCACTTCTTTTGCCCGCTCCAATAACGAGTGGTGTGTGCCTTGATGAGCCAGGTGTGTGAGCAGCAACTCATTGGAATTATCCAAACTTATATATTCCTGAATCCCCTCGTTTATGCCTATTGTATTTCTTATCTCCAAAAGAGCTTCTTCCGAATCGGAGACACTCAGAAAAACCAAATCGGCATTCTTAATCATGTTTTTCGTGTCTAACGCAATTTCATCTTTCGCGGTCTCCTCCCGGGCTGATTCAGATGAACAGCCTATCCAAAGGAGGATCGCAATCAATATGGTGAAATAATAATATCTACACATCGGATCTAATATGAAAACAAGGTAGGGTATATTCACGTTCAAAAAGCCTGTTAAAAAAAAAGCTATCAACATGATGAATGTTCACTTCATTCAATAAAATTTATCGACATTTGTTTTTTAAACAATCCTAACCGGGACCTTGAATAATACGCGTAGAATTTCAGTTTTGCATGCAAATTCAAATGCTTTAATGCATTATGGAATGCTTAAGGTATGTGGAAAAGGCGGAGGGTTTGATAAGATAGTGCAGGTTTATAATGCAGAAGATCTCTTTAATGCCCTAAAGACTGCCGAATACGATGTAATCGTCGTTGACCCAAGAAAAGAACATGGGTTCGGAATGGATACCGTATTAAAAGTTCAGGACACATTTAACAAG
>DNDT01000143.1 GCA_003487525.1 Flavobacteriales bacterium | reverse complement strand
CAAGGGAAAATACGTCAAGATTAAATTCATCACACAGCTACCAACCTACGGCCCGTCTTTTGCATTTTTCTGTAACCTCCCGCAATACGTTAAGGAACCGTACAAGCGCTTTTTGGAAAACAAAATCCGCGAAGCATACAATTTCACCGGGGTTCCGTTGAGGATTTATATGAGGAAGAAATAAGTGGGGGGAATTGGTTGAGTGGATGATTGGTTAAGTGAAGGGGTAATCGGGGAATCGGGTAATCGGGGAATTTCTGCAACAGGTTCCATATTGACAAAGTAAACCTTGAATTCTTTTTCAGGAAGAGACATTTTTTTTTGATCTTACCCAGTTACCCGATTCCCCGATTCCCCACTAATAAAGCATTTGATGCGGATAGATCTTCATATGCCGGTCGCGGATCTGATCGTAGAGCAGGTTTTTTAGCTCGTCCATATTGGTTTTCTTGAGCACAGAAACAAAGACACAGGGACTGTGTTCCTTTTCAACCCACCAGTCCTTGAATTCTTTTAATGAAAGATGTCCGTTTGCGTGTGAATCGGGATAATGTTCGATGTCCTTGGGTTTAAACGCATCTATTTTATTGAAAACGGTAATCAGGGGTTTGTCGAATACTTTCAATTCGACCAGGGTATTTTTAACGGTATCCATTTGCTCCAGAAAATTGGGATGCGAAATGTCCACCACGTGTATCAGCACGTCAGATTCCCTTACCTCATCAAGCGTGGATTTGAATGATTCAACCAGGTGATGAGGCAGTTTTCGGATAAATCCGACGGTATCTGAAAGTAAAAAAGGAAGGTTTTTAACCACTACCTTTCGAACCGTGGTATCCAGGGTCGCAAAGAGTTTGTTTTCGGCAAAAACATTCGAATCGGTGAGTGAATTCATCAAGGTCGACTTACCGACATTGGTATAACCGATAAGGGAAGCGCGAATCATCCTTCCCCTGTTTTTGCGCTGGGTAGCCATTTGCTTGTCGATCTTCTCAAGCCGTTTTCGCAGCAAAGCTATTTTATCCCGTATAATCCTTCGGTCCGTTTCAATCTCGGTTTCACCCGGACCGCGCATTCCGATACCACCCTTTTGCCGTTCAAGGTGAGTCCATAATCCGGTCAATCTTGGCAAAAGATATTGATATTGAGCAAGTTCCACCTGGGTTTTGGCATGTGCAGTCCTGGCTCTTTTGGCAAATATGTCCAGGATCAGGTTGCTTCGATCAAGAATTTTGACCTTCAGGCTCGTCTCGATGTTACGCAATTGGGACGGGCTTAATTCGTCATCGAAAATTACCAGGTTGATATCGTTGTCAAGGACGAAATGTTGTATTTCAGCCAGCTTTCCACTGCCAATAAAGGTCTTTGGATAAGGCGTAACGGCTTTTTGGGTAAATCGTTCAATGACCTTCGCTCCGGCAGTATCCGCCAGAAATTCCAATTCATCCAGGTATTCGGTTACCTGATCCTCGGAGACATTTGGTAAGACTAGGCCAACAATAATGGCTCGCTCGGGCCCCTTGTTTTGAGTAATCTTAAATTCTTCCAATTAGTCGGATTAAAACAGTCGGCTCATGTCCCACTTGATGGAACCCATAATTAACACCAATGCTATTAGGTAGAATATTACTGAAGCTTTGTGTTTTCTCAGATCCTCAGCCAGTCTTTTTACGCGCATTCTTCCAATGGTGATCAGGACAATCGCAACGATCATACCAAACATATGCTCGACTTTCCAAAAACGTGAAACAGAGTCTGTCATTGCCTGTGCAAATGGCATGGAAAGCCAACCCCTGGTCATATATAAAAAGAGTCCGATCAACAATTGAAGGTGAGAAAAGATCATCAGGAAGAGGCCTATTTTCTCGTCGCCTTTGGAAAATGTCTTTTTTGACGCCCACCCGATGATGGATTTTACTATTGCCAATATCAGTAGTATGAGAATAACATATCGGAGTCCGGAATGTAAATGCAGCATGAGTTTTTAATTTTGGCGCTAAATTAGAGATATTTCTGATTTTGGTTCATCGATGTTGTTACCTCAAATATTGCTTTATTTGTGTACAATATGAGTTTCCGTCTTAGACATTGTTTTCTTCTTCTGTTTTTGGCAATTGGTTTTTGCTCTAATACCAATGGTCAGGAGACATTTCCGACCAATGGGCCCAGGAACACAGTGCACAACACCTATATTTTTACCCACGCAAACATTGTGGTTTCACCGGGTGAGATTCTTAAAGATGTTGACCTGGTCGTACGGAACGAGCGAATCGAATTTGTCGGTAAACTAAGCGAATTTCCGTCGAATGCGGTGATCAGAGATCTTGACGGCTACTGGATTTACCCTTCTTTCATTGAACTTGACAGTGATTACGGAATGCCCGGAAGAAATAAGAATGCGGGGAATTCATCAGGCAGAAGATTTCGTGCACCCCAAATTAACAGCAATACCAAAGGTGCCTATGCATGGAACGAAGCAATTCGTCCCGAAAACAGGGCTGCCGATGATTTTCATGTTAATCCTTCTGCCTCGGGAAACCTTCGTTCAATGGGCTACGGAATGGTCTTAACCCATAAACATGACGGAATAATGCGCGGAACATCGGCCCTTGTATTTACGGGTACCGAGTCCGATAACCTCAGCCTGTACAAGACGGATGTGGCCAATCACCTTTCTTTTTCAAAGGGAAGTTCGGGACAGGATTACCCTTCATCGTTAATGGGTTCCATTGCCCTTTTAAGACAGACCTATTACGATGCGCGATGGTATGAAACCAGCCAGGAGAAACTGGAACTAAACCTCAGCCTTGAAGCCATAAACCGAAATGCCGCACTTCCAACAATTTTTGAGGCCGATGATCATTTGTCGGCATTGAGAGCAGATAAAATTATGGACGAATTTGAATTCCCTGTGATAATAAGGGGCAGTGGAGACGAATACCGAAGACTGGATGAAATTAAGAGAACGGGTGCGGGTTTTATCATTCCGCTGAAACTACCGGAACCCTACGATCTATCAAATTCCTACGACCTGGCTGACATCCCGCTTCATGTACTTAAGCACTGGGAAATGGCACCTTTTAATGGGCGTTATCTAAAAGAGAAAAAGGTTCAGTTTGCGTATTCTTCGAGTGGTTTGGATGAAAAAAGTTTCTGGGAAAGTATTCGCGCGTTGATTAAAACAGGACTTGACGAAGAGGATTTACTGGCCTCGCTGACGACCATCCCGGCAGCGATGATCGGATGTGACGACCAACTCGGATCGATAAAAGAAGGGTACACCGCGAATTTTTTAATTACGACCAATCCAATTTTTGAAAAGAACAGTGAAATTGTCGAGAACTGGGTAAATGGAAAGCAATATATCATCAAGGATTTTCTTGTGGATATCCGCGGAACCTATAACCTGAATGTAAACAAGAACGGGGGGTGGACACTCCTGGTCGAAGGTACACCAAGAAACCCAAAGGGAAAAATTGAACAGGGCAAGGAAGATATTCCGGTTCAGATCAAACTGGTAAAACATGAAATTGAACTGCGTTTCAGGGACAAAGAAGGGTACTTTCTCCTTTCGGGCCAGGTAAACGATGATCACAGCCGGATATGGGTCGGAAAGGTGCAGCTTCCCGATGGCAGTTGGTCTGACTGGGCGGCGATTAAACAATCTGATTTTATCGAAACGGTCGACAGCACGGCTGAGTCCAATGATTCTGTGCCCTTGCCACTACTGACCTATCCGCTCATGGCCTATGGTTGGGACACCCTGCCCAAAGAGAAGGCGGTGCTTTTCAGATATGCCACACTTTGGACAAACGAGGATACCGGGATTATCGTTAATGCCGATATCTGTATTCAAAAGGGAAAAATTGTTGCCATTGGCAAAGGGCTGACCAAGGCATCGATTTTTGGTACCAAAGAAGTAAAACTTGAGATCATCAATGCAAAAGACAAGCATATTACGAGCGGTATTATTGACGAACACAGTCACATTGCCATCAGCAGGGGGGTGAACGAAGGAGGACAGGCAAGCAGTGCGGAGGTGCGCATCGGAGATGTCGTTAATTCGGACGACATTAATATTTACAGGCAACTTTCGGGTGGAGTTACCTGTTCGCAACTCTTACATGGTTCGGCCAATCCCATTGGTGGGCAGTCTGCATTGATAAAATTGCGATGGGGATTGGCGCCGGAAGACATGAAAATTAAAGGAGCGGACGGATTCATAAAATTTGCACTTGGTGAAAATGTCAAGCAGTCAAACTGGGGAGATTTTCAACGAGTCCGGTATCCACAAACCAGAATGGGAGTGGAGCAGGTTTTTTNNAGATATACCGTGCAGGCGAGCAAAAAAATAACCGAAAGAAAAACCAGCCCATTGAACCCAGGAGGGATTTGGAACTAGATGCCCTGCTCGAAATACTGGACAGCAATCGGTTTATTACCTGTCATTCCTATGTTCAGTCTGAAATCAACATGTTAATGCACGTGGCCGATTCGATGGGATTCAGGGTAAATACCTTTACGCATATTCTGGAAGGATACAAGGTGGCGGATAAAATGAAGCGTCACGGTGTCGGGGCAAGTTCGTTTAGTGACTGGTGGGCATATAAATTTGAAGTGAACGATGCCATTCCGTACAATGCAAGCTTGTTAAATGAACAGGGGATTGTGACAGCGATAAATTCGGATGATGCGGAAATGGGCAGAAGACTCAATCAGGAAGCCGCCAAATCGGTCAAATACGGAGG
>DNDT01000018.1 GCA_003487525.1 Flavobacteriales bacterium | reverse complement strand
ATCTGTGTGGCCATTCATGATCAGAAAATCAAAAAGATCAAATTCATCCGAATCGGTAAATTTCAATTGACCGAACTCCTTCATCGGCAGTATATTCTCTTTCAGAAAAGAGGCTTTTTCTCTCGAATTAGGCTCTGTTGCCCATTTCCAATGATCGCTGTTTGACCAGTATATCGCATTTTTAAACATAGGCTCGTAGGATGTCCGGTCTTTATTCCACTTCACTCCACCACCACAATGATCAAAATGCAAATGAGTGAGAAACACGTCTGTTATTTGATCCGGGGCGAAACCATATTTTGAAAGACCGGATTCCAAACTGTCATCCCCGTGCAAGTAATAATGACTATAGAATTTTTCGCTTTGCTTATTCCCAATTCCATTGTCTATCAGTATCAATTTATTGCCATCCTCAATTAGCATGCAACGCATTGACCAGGTGCACATGTTGTTTTCATCTGCAGGATTAGTGCGCTGCCACAACGACTTTGGCACTACACCAAACATTGCGCCCCCATCCAATTTAAAATTGCCTGTGTTGAGAGGATAAATTGTCATGTTCCGAATCTTTTCTGTGAATAAAAATTTGGCTGCAATATAATCAATGCCGAAAAAGGATCATTGAATTATTTATTATTGTATATCATGAGAATTCATTTTATCGCCATTGGAGGAGCTGCAATGCACAACCTTGCCATAGCCCTGAAAAGCAATGGTGAAAACATCAGTGGATCGGATGACGAAATATTTGAACCCTCGAGAACCAACCTTAAGCATCACAACCTCCTCCCACCTTCATTCGGGTGGGATGCTACTAAAATTTCCGAAGATCTGGATTTGATCATCCTCGGAATGCATGCGAGAAAAGACAATCCCGAGTTGAAAAGAGCGCAGGAATTAGGGATTCCGATCATGTCCTACCCTGAGTTCATTTACTCACGGAGTTTGAGCAAAAAGCGTGTTGTTATTGCGGGAAGCCACGGAAAAACCAGTACTACTTCGATGGTCTTGCATGTTTTGAAAGAATCACGAATGGCATTTGACTTTATGGTCGGGGCAAAAATAAAGGGATTCGATACCATGGTCCAATTGTCGGATGCCCCTGTAATCATTCTCGAAGGAGACGAGTATTTCTCTTCACCAATCGATATGAAAGCCAAGTTTTTATGGTATCGACCTCACATTGCCCTCATTACCGGAATTGCATGGGATCATATCAATGTTTATCCCACAAAAGAGAGTTACAACGACGCTTTCAAAGAATTCATTGAAGGAATTGATATTAATGGGACGCTTATTTATTTTGAAGGTGACGAACAGCTCAGTATGCTTGTAAGAGATCATGCTGACCAGGGAAAGAAAATTGCATACAATGAGATCGATCATTTCCTCGATGGAGAAGGGACTTCCATTAGGGTAGGTAATTTAAATTATCACATTAATGTTTTTGGAAAACACAACCTGCAAAACATACAGGGAGCGCGATTGATTTGTAACGAACTGGGAATTACCGACCTTCAGTTTGCAACTGCTATCCAATCATTCGAGGGTGCTGCAAACAGATTGGAATTATTGGCGAGTAAAGGAGAATACAAGATATTTAAAGATTTCGCCCATTCTCCTTCAAAGCTGAAGGCAACCACATCGGCATGCAAAGAGCAGTTTCCGTCAAAAAAACTTCTTGCAGTAATGGAATTGCATACGTTCAGCAGCCTTACAGCAGGATTTTTGAATGAGTACAAAGGCAGCATGAATGATGCGGACTATGCCATTGTATACTTCAATCCCGAAACGGTAAAGCACAAAAAGCTGGATGAAATTCATCCCGATCAGATCAGGCAGGCCTTTGAAAAAAATGACCTCCGCGTTGTAACCAGCAACGCAGAATTAAAAGAAATACTGTCCCGTCTCATACCTAAATTCGAGATCACATTATTGATGACATCGGGAAATTTTGGTGGTCTGGATTTAATGGATTTTACCCGAAATATTCCAGAATCTAATTAAGACGGTAGATTTTTCGTGTTAATAACACCAGTAAAAATGAATAAATCGCACCGGTTGCGGTGAGACCAAAAAGGGTAATGGTCGCATGAACTCTTGGAGTAAAAAACAATTCTCCCGTCTTTCGAACTTCATCGATTTTAATATCCGGATTATCCGGTAAACTTGACTTTGCCAGTTCGATTCGGCTATCGATCATTTTCTCGAAATAATGAGTGTCAATATAGCTGTAATAGACAAGCACAAAAACACTCATCAACACGGCAAATATGGCTGCCGAACGCATTCCTGCTTTGAATTCGGAATTAAACCCTGACTGAGGATTTTTGATGCGATACTGGCGGACGGTAAAGAAGGTACCGACAAGGACAACCAACAAGTTCACGAACATGGTGTACATGGCCATTTCCTCCTGGCCCGGACCAATCAGATACAAGAACAGTTTTGCCGCAATGGCAGTCACTGTCATATATCCTGCAATTTTGAAATACACCTTCTTAGCTATTCATAGAGATCAGAAACTCTTCGTTACTCTTGGTTGCGTTCATTCTTGTTTTTAGAAATTCCATGGCCTCTATTGGGTTCATATCGGCAATGTGATTTCTGAGTATCCACATTTTCTGGGTTACTTCTTTTCCCAAAAGTAAATCTTCCTTTCTGGTACTGGACGCAATAATGTCAATGGCAGGATATATTCTTCGGTTGGAAAGTTTTCTGTCCAGTTGCAATTCCATGTTACCGGTTCCTTTAAATTCCTCAAAAATCACTTCGTCCATTTTAGAACCGGTCTCCGTAAGCGCTGTAGCAAGAATGGTCAAGGATCCACCGTGCTCAATTTTTCTTGCGGCACCAAAAAATCGTTTTGGCTTGTGAAGTGCATTGGCATCAACACCTCCCGAAAGTACTTTTCCGGATGCAGGAGAGACCGTATTGTATGCCCTGGCTAACCTTGTTATAGAATCGAGCAGAATAATTACATCATGCCCGCATTCCACCATTCTTTTTGCTTTCTCCAGTACAATGTTGGCAACTTTCACGTGGCGTTCGGCTGGCTCGTCAAAAGTTGAAGCCACCACCTCGGCGCGCACACTTCTCTGCATATCGGTCACCTCTTCAGGACGTTCATCTACCAGTAAGATAATCATGTACACTTCAGGGTGATTTTCCGCAATCGCATTGGCCACGTCTTTCAAAAGAACCGTCTTTCCTGTTTTTGGTTGTGCAACTATCAAACCCCGCTGCCCTTTTCCAATTGGAGTAAATAAATCGATCACCCTGGTCGAAAGGTTCGGTTTTCCGGCTGTTTTGGCAAGCGTAAATTTTTCTTCCGGAAACAGCGGAGTGAGGTAGTCAAACGGTACCCTGTCTCTGACTACGTTTGGATCCCTGCCGTTGATCTTGTCAACCCTGATTAAGGGAAAGTATTTCTCACCTTCTTTCGGAGGTCGGATACTTCCTCTAACGGTATCGCCTGTTTTTAAGCCAAAAAGTTTAATCTGTGACTGTGAAACATAAATATCGTCAGGAGAATTCAGGTAATTGTAGTCCGACGATCTCAGAAACCCGTATCCATCCTGCATTATTTCAAGCACACCCTCCGAAACAACAATGCCATCAAAGTTAAAATCATCTTCTTTCGGCTTCCGTTCAATTGGTTCTCTTCGTTTTGCGAATTCCCTTCTTTCAAAAGGAGTTTTGACGCGGTGTTCGCGCCTTTCCTCCCCATTCTTGTTATTCTCGTCAGATTTTACCTGATTTATATCTTCAGATTTCTCGTCTCCCTTATCTTCAGCAGGCTCTGATGAAGATGAGGATTGAACAGGTTGTCTTTCCTTCACTTCACGCTTTTTACTGAAAAGATTGGGAGCTTCTTGCTTATCACCCAGTTTTGCGTCTTCCTTTGGTTTAACCGGATCGCGATGTGTGACAGGAGGTGTTGATTCCCTTTCTGCTTCGGCAGGCGTTATTGCCTGCTCATCAAGTATTTTGTAAATAAGTTCTTCTTTTTTAAGCTTATCAGCTTTTGAAATATCGAGTTTTTCTGCAATTTCCCGTAGATCGGAAACGAGTTTTTTATTCAACTCATGGATGTCGTACATTCAGCTAAATGTTATTATAAATCAATTGTAAGGTGTTTTTCTAAAGAAAGGGATGCATTCAAAAATTGGAATCAATTCTTACCGAATAGGTTATCAGGAATGAATTGATATGCAATAATACGAATATTTCAAATAACAATAAAAAACTATAGAAAATATGCGGTGGGAACTTTACTTAGCGGCACATTCTCTATTTTTGGCCCCATGGCTTATTTTTTCCTTCCAGAATGCACTGCCGGCACAACTTATTTACCTCCGGATGAATCAAGACATGCCGTAAAATCACTGAGACTTAGAAGCAATGACGCATTCAGTGTACTAAATGGAAAGGGTGATGTATTCAACGCCATACTGAAAGATGCGAATGAGAAAAAACTAAGCTTTCACATTGAAAAGGTTTTGCACGTGGATCAAAAGTTTCCTTTGTTGAACATTGCGATTTCGCCGCTTAAATTCAATGATCGACTGGAATTGTTTGTCGAAAAAGCCAGTGAGATGGGTGTCCATGCCATTACCCCTCTGATTTGCAGTCGAACCGAAAAAAAACAATTGAACAGAGCAAGATTGGAACGAGTCATGATTGCTGCGATAAAACAATCGGGTAATCCTTATCTTCCAATCCTGAACGAGCCTGTTGATTTCAATACCTTCATTCTTTCGGATAAGGCGTCGAGCCGTCTGATTGCTCACTGCGAAGAGACCCAGAAAAATCGATTGACGGAAATGCAATTCGGCGATAAAATCAGTGTTTTAATAGGACCCGAAGGGGATTTTTCACCGGAAGAGACGCAAATGGCCATTGATTCAGGTTATATCCCTATTACCTTGGGTAACAATACCTTACGCGCCGAAAGCGCAGGTATAACTGTTTGTGCTTATTTTCACCTGCTCAAGTGATGAACAAACTACTATCCGCTTTCTTGCTTTTACTGATTCCAATCTTGGTTGTGAGCCAGACTTACTCAAGTCAATTTGGATTACTGAAATACCGGGGAGGTGGCGACTGGTATGCCAACATTGAAACATCACTAAAAAACCTGGCAATTTTTTGCAACGGAAATATTGGAACCAACATAGATCCCGAACAAAAGATCGTTGAAGTGGACAGCAAGGAAATATTTAACTGTCCCTTCGTTCATATGACCGGTCACGGGAATGTAAGTTTCAATGATCGTGAAATTGAAAACCTCAGGGGGTATTTAATTGCAGGCGGATTTTTAAACATCGAC
>DNDT01000037.1 GCA_003487525.1 Flavobacteriales bacterium | reverse complement strand
CCTAGGTCTGGTTGTGATTGAAATGAATGAAATATCGTCTCCCGAAATCTCTATTTATAATTCGATGGGAATGCTTGTATTTAACCATTCGTATAAAGATGTTGACAAAATTGATCTTGACCTTCATTTAACATCCGGAATTTATTTTGTTAAGGTGAATGTNNTGTAAAGCCTCCTATAAAACAGATGGGGCTGCAGGTAATAGAGTTTTCACGATGGAATGGTTATACTGGCAATGGTCTTCGGTAAATATAGATTCAGTTATTTCATTTCAGGTTAAAATCTTTGAATCTACGAACATAATAGAGTTTCATTACAGGCAGGAGGTAAATGCTGCAACAGCAACAGTGTGTGCAATTGGTATTTCAGGAAGGGAACTTGGTCCGGGACACTTTCTATCACTAGACAGTGCCACTTCGTCTCCTTCAGTTTCCAATCAGGTAGAATACAGTATCTGGTCTGCACCACAGTCAAATCAGGTATATCGGTTTACACCTCCGGGATGTTCTGCACCTGCTGATCAATTTTATACCAATGCCACCTATAGTACCATTGATGTTAACTGGAGAAAGTGGATCACTTCAAGTAATAATTTTAACCTTCAGTTTGATTCGGTGGGATTTCAATTAGGAACTGGTAGTTTCATAACCAACATATCCTCAAACATCTACCAGATAGCCGGATTGAAGTCA
Organism: Flavobacteriales bacterium; assembly: GCA_003487525.1. GTDB lineage: Bacteria > Bacteroidota > Bacteroidia > Flavobacteriales_E > Vicingaceae > UBA11591. The sequence continues at coordinate 4,959 of DNDT01000037.1, read as the reverse complement.
GAAACCCGCTATGATTTTTATGTTCGGGACAGTTGTGGAATNNATTAACACCGCTTATCCCGTTCCATTCACGGAAACATTTGAATCAATCAACTTCAATTTAAGAGGTAACTTACCAAACGGATGGATTTGCAGGCCAACAGAAAATCATAAGTGGTTGAGTTATTATCATTCATCCAGTGTAAATGGAACTGGTCCGATGTACGACCATACCACTAATTCCAGTTTCGGCATTTATATGGTTGCTTCATCAAAGGAAGGAAAACCTGGTGATACAGCGATGTTGTATTCCCCGTTTTACAATTTGGACAGTATGGATCACCCGGTTCTGCAATACTGGTCCCATAGATGGGGCCAGGGATTTGGCCCGGGGTATGTGGATATCTATGTGAATGGCAGTTGGATATTGGGAATTGATTCAATAATTGGAAGTACGCAAAATTTTACAAATGATCCATATTTACTTCGCTCTATCAACCTGACCTCTTACCTGGGTAATTTCATCCGAATACGCTGGCGATCAATCAGAAATACCAATCAGGGAGATTGGGCAATCGACGATGTTTCCATTCACGATAATGCGATCTACTTAAAAGAACCCAAAACAGACTCTGTAATTGATATTAACGGAGAATACAGTAAAACTGTCAGGTTTAATTGGACTTCGAGCTTTATTCCTGAAAATCCCAAGTATCATTTTATTCTTGATACAAGCAGTGTTTTCGCAGGTACGCCACTAATCAATAATCTATCTGTCAATAATGGGGGGGATACCATTTATAATTTATCGTATCACAGTGCAGGTTTGCTTCTTGCATCACTGAACCTTGCATATGAGGATACGGTAAATTTATACTGGACGGTTTACAGTGAAAAAAACAATGACACAATATTTGCTCTGGATACCTTTAGAATCCGCCTTATATATGGAAAAGTGATGGAGCAATTTAATTTGACATCTCCCTCACCGTTCAGTCAAATTGATGTTAAGGGAAATAAAGACCGAACAACAAGTTTTCAGTGGACAAAGAGTGCTGATGGACTAAAATATATCTGGGATATATATTCCGCTTCAAAGCCGACACACAGGTTTACACTCTTATCGGACACTAACATGGTGACTATTTCTAATAATGTGTTAGATTCCTTGCTGGATGACTTAAATGTGTCAATTAACAATAAACATCTGTTTAATTGGGATGTAGCTGCATTACTGGATGACGATACACTGAGTAGTTTCAATGGGCACTGGCCCGTTAATCTGAACAGGTTGGCGATCACAAAAGCCTTTCATTTAATCGGACCTTCAACTGATACCATGTTCCTTTTTCTAAACAATCCTCCATTGACAAGTCAAAAGTTCACCTGGGAAGAAGCTCAGATAAATGGGAATGATGATATTGTATATTCACTTGTAATTGCCAAAGAAAGCAATGATTTTTCCTATCAGCTCCTAAAGATCATTTCGGATAATACAGGCAGAGCAGAAGTCAGTACTGTTATGGAACAGTCAATGATTTATATGTTTAATACCGCAGGAAATGTTGACGGAGATACACTTCGATGCAAGTGGACAGTAATTACGGATGTAGGTGATACTGCAAATGAGCCATTTATATTTACCATAATAAAAGACCAGTATTTTGGTGTCTCGGAATTAAAAGAAGATGCGCAAATTACCTTGTATCCCATTCCGGCCAGCCAAAATCTGTGCATCGATGCACGAAATTCAACGCTTAAACCGGACAGGATAGATTTGTTGGATGCCTCAGNCAGGTTGATTATTTCCACTCAGGTCTTGGAAAAAGACATTACTACACTCAATATAAGTAAGTATGAAAGTGGTTTGTATATTGTTAAGGCGTACAAAGACCTGGAATTACTGCATTCAGAATTTGTTGCAATAATTCATTAAAATTTCATGCTGCGGCGGCACAAGCGGAAACTTGCGCTATTTTGGGATTGAAATATTCCTCAATTCTACACAATTTCACGATTTATTCATACGCACAGGTCATGCGCACGGAGCCCTCATGAACCTCGTAAACTCGGATTCACGATTCCACGAATTTGAGAGTGAGAGCGAGTAAAAATTCCCCGTTCCCCTAAAAATCATATCTCCTTCTCAATCAAATACTTATTCCTCCTGCCGCTGTTTCTGACGATCAGCTCGCCAAGGAAACCGGTCATAAAGAACTGAGTACCAATAATCATGGCGACCAAAGCCAGATAGAACAACGGTTGATCCACAATATCGCGAACATGTTCCTGGGAAGATATCTGATAAATCTTGAGGAATATGAGCCAGAGGGTAATGAAGCCGCCCACTATGAACATCAGTACACCAAGCGGACCAAAAAAATGCATGGGTTTCTTGCCAAATCTCGAAATAAAGGTGATTAAAATAAGATCCAGAAATCCATTGATAAACCTGTCCAGTCCGAATTTACTTGCGCCATACTTCCGTTTCTGATGCCGGACGACCTTTTCGCCAATATTGTCAAAACCTGCCCATTTGGCAATCATGGGTATGTATCGGTGCATTTCACCGTATATCTCAATACCTTTAATTACTCTTGAATTGTATGCCTTCAATCCGCAATTGAAGTCGTGCAGTTTTAATCCGCTTGCCTTGCACGTAGCCCAGTTGAACAATTTGGTAGGAATGGTTTTTGAAAGCGGGTCATAGCGTTTCTTTTTCCATCCCGAAACCAGATCGAAACCATCGTTGACCACCATCCGGTACATTTCCGGAATCTCATCGGGACTGTCCTGTAAATCCGCATCCATGGTAAATACAACCTTTCCGACCGCACGGGCGAAACCTACGTGCAAGCCTGGCGACTTGCCGTAATTTCGGTTAAACTTGATTCCCTTAATTCTTGGATTGTTGCGGTGCAGGTCTTCTATGATTTGCCATGAATTATCTTTGCTTCCGTCATCGACGTAAATGATTTCATAGGAAAAGCTGTTTTCATCCATTACACGAACAATCCATTCCGATAGTTCATTGATGGATTCGGCTTCATCCAGTAATGGAATAACAACAGATATTTCACATTGCTCACTCACACCTAAAACTCGGTTTTGGGATTTTTAACAAAAATGGAAGTAATCAATGAGATCAATCCTCCGATGAAAAAATAGGTAAACACCATACCAACAGCCATTGCACCGGGAGTAAGGTAGGATCTGTAAATTTTCATTATCATTTCAATTTCACTTTCCTTTACTTCACTTTCGTACATGGTTACCTCCATTTGATTCAGCACTTCTGAAATGTACGCGTGATCGACATACTTCATGTAGATGTACAAAAAAAATGAAAAAACAAGCGCGGCCCCGAAAGAAAGCATCAAGCCAAATCCGAGTGATTGTGAATAGGATATGTACCCCTCACATGCAAGGTCCCGATAGGTACGACTACCCCATAATATACTTAATATCAATGATATGTAAATAATCCACTGCAGGTAAGACGAATCCCCGAATCCTAAAAAAAGCAATAAAAGCTGAATGATCGAAATAAATATACCGGTAATCGCGCCGAGGTTCAGGGCGTTTTTGACAAGAGAAAATTCCGGGTTTATCAAAGTATTCAAGGCCAGCAAATATAAAGATTCACACTTAATCAATTAATTGATTTTGTATTATTAATTTTGCAGCTGGGGTAAGTCTCATACGACCAGCTCCTACTGAACTCCCCCAGACCGGGAACGGAGCAAGGGTAGGTAGTCGTAGCGGTGCGATGTGANNGAGTAGCTTACCCCTTTTTTATGCCTTGTTGATTACTATTGAAAAATAGATTTCGCTATTGATTTTCAAGATTCTATTTTTGAACACAAATTAAAACCTATGAAATTCTTTATCGACACAGCCAATCTCGCTCAAATTAAAGAAGCACAGGAACTTGGTGTTCTTGACGGAGTAACCACCAATCCTTCGCTGATGGCCAAGGAGGGCATTACCGGAGAAAAAAACATTCTTCAGCATTACATTGATATCTGCAACATCGTCGACGGTGATGTCAGTGCCGAGGTAATCGCAACCGATTTTGACGGGATGGTTCGGGAAGGAGAAGCACTTGCTGCGTTGCATGAGCAGATTGTTGTGAAAATTCCGATGATAAAGGAAGGCGTTAAAGCGTTAAAGTATTTCTCGAACAAGGGCATTCGAACCAATTGCACCCTCGTGTTTTCGCCGGGACAGGCGATACTGGCAGCGAAGGCGGGTGCCACGTACGTGTCCCCATTCATCGGCAGACTGGATGACATCTCACAGAATGGTGTTGATTTTATCGCTCAGATCAGGCAGATTTACGACAACTACATGTTTGAAACGCAAATCCTTGCTGCCTCAATCAGACATACCATGCACATCATCGAATGCGCCGAAGTCGGTGCCGATGTAGTCACTTGTCCATTGAATGCCATAATGGGTCTGCTGAAACACCCATTGACCGATTCCGGTCTGGCACAATTTCTGGCGGATTACAAGAAGGGAGGGTGATTATAGATTCCAGATTATTTGGTTATTTAGTTATTTTAACGCTTTAACGATTTCACAGTTTTACGATTTTACGATACCTGATGTTCAGCATTGAGGAAGAGGTTAAATGATTATTTGAAGGGTTAATGGGGTAAATCCATCTTACTCGTTATTTTATAAGACATATCTTTGGGTATATTCAAATCTGCCGGTATGAAAAAAATCACTTCACTTCTCAGTACAGTTTTCATTTCGAGTATGCATTTGTTCTCTCAACCAACAATAACTTCTTCGATTTTACCTTCTGTTGGAGTGGAGATAACTCATAACATATATGATGCGAAAAATTTTTCTCCCGGTGCGATCGGAGCCAGTGTGACCTGGGATTTTTCTCAAATGACCAAGGGACAAGTTTCAACATTTTCATATGTCGATCCGAGTACAGTAGTTGGAAGCAGTGCATATCCGAAT
>DNDT01000216.1 GCA_003487525.1 Flavobacteriales bacterium | reverse complement strand
TTGGCAGCCAAGACCAACGCTTCTGAACGGGTTTGAACTCCCAGTTTTTGAAAAATATTGTTCATATGGAATTTGAGTGTAGATTGGCTGATGGACAATCTTTGGGCACTCTGTTGATTGGTTAGCCCCTCTGCCAGCAGTACCAAGACCTCCAATTCGCGGTCGGTTAGATGAAAATTCACGGTAGGCTGGGGTGACGACACCAGTTGGGCGCCAACTTCACTTGAAAAGACCATCTTGCCCTGAAACGTAGCACGGATGGTTTCTGCCAGGTCCCGTGCAAGGGTATCCTTGGTAAGATAACCCACTGCGCCATTGCGCAGCATGGCATACACGCTCTCGTGGTCATGGAAACTTGACATAACCAAAATCTTTATTTCTGGAAAGCGCCCATGTAGTATTTTGGTGGCTTCGATACCATCCATTATGGGCATTACAACATCCATAAGTACAACATCTGGTTGGTGTTGCTTGCACAGGTCGACTCCTTCCTCGCCATTTGCGCCCTGCCCAACCAGTTTAATATCTGGTATTGTGCGCAAAGTTGCTTCAACGATCTTGTGCATTTGCAGGTGATCGTCAACGAGGACAACGCGGATATCGCTTTTTCCTTGCATTTGGTCATGCATGTCATTGTTCCTAATTCTAAATAAGAATAATCTCGAATTGGGCGATCAGCACTATCAATAATCTTACCATTCATTTCTTAGAACACTAAAAATGCCACAAAGAAATGATTGAGAAGAGTAAAACTTATAAAATAGAGATCAAAATGAAGCCGGCTCCCATGAAAATAACCTATCGAAAGAGCGAGTTGCTGCAATGAGATATACCAAAGTAGAAAATAATCAAAAATTTTCCATGACGGATTTTTTGGAACAAATTCTAAACCACGGAACACTTCACCCCTCCTTGGAGGCACAAGTTTGATTGACCGCCAACAGACGATGTTAAGCGGTTTTTGTTTATGCCACGTTTTGAACAATAAGTGATAGTGGTTGGATAAACATAATTGCAATTCAGGAGTATTTGATCCGGATCTGAGACTGGAACAACAATGCTATAATTAAAAAAGACGTTGAAAACGTATTCTCAAATCTTTATATCCATAACAAGATTCAACACTACACGTGGATAACTTCTCAGCACTCTTTTTTCATCCCCCAAACCCATTACACGGAAAACATCTATGCGCAACAGACACACTTTGTGAACAAAATGTTGATGATCGTTATTCACTAGAGGTATAGAGATTTTGTTTCACGTGGAATGCAATATTAGAAGGATGCCAAAATGTCAAAAAACAACAATACTAACGACGAACAAGTTGAAGGACTAAGAAAACGGATAGCTACCCTCGAGCACGCACTTGCAGCAACCGATGTTCATTTCACCGTCCATGATCGCCAAGGACGGTTTTTATACGTTAACCCTCGTGGATTAGCTGCCCAGAATCTGCGGCTTGAAGATGTAGAAGGCAAAAGCTGGCGCGAACTAGGTTTTCCGGAGGAGGCTGGGATTCCATTTGATAAACAGGTTGAGCAAGTATTCACTGAAGAGGTGACCGTTCGAACAGAAACCGAATTCCCAACCAAAGACGGTCCTCGGATTTTTGAGAATGTTCTTCAACCCGCTTATGACAATACAGGTACTGTTGTAGCCCTCGTAGCTACAAGACAAGATATTACCAACATACGGGCTGTAGAAGAAGCTTTGCGCAAATCGAATGCCCAGTTGCAGGAAACAAACAGACAATTGAAAGCTGAGATTGAAAAACGGGCTCAAATCGAAGCAGCGTTAGAACAACTTGCTACTACCGACTCACTAACAAATTTACATAACCGCCGCCACTTCTTTGAACTTGCCGAGCAAGAGTTGGCTCGGACAAAGCGTTACCAATTGCATTTCTCGTTGTTACTAATCGACCTGGATAACTTTAAGGCTGTAAACGATAACCTTGGTCACCTATATGGAGACCGAGTCTTGCGGGTAATTGCGAAATGTATCAGTCAAAACTCTAGAGATGTAGACATTCCAGGGCGGTATGGCGGGGATGAGTTTGTGATTCTTTTACCAGAAACCCATCCCCCCTTCGCTCAAGTTTTTTCAGAAAGGTTGTGTCAGTTAGCCCGTACACAATTAGCTGAATTGGAGGAAATGAAAGTCCCTGTTACGTTAAGCATTGGGATAGCAAACTTCAGTTACGAGGCAGATATAACCTTTGACACACTATTAGACCGAGCAGATCAATCGCTATATGAAGCCAAGAGGGCTGGAAAGGATCAGGTTGTTGTCTGGCAAGACGAGTAAACAGGAAATCGCAGGTATGAGCAGGGTCAGTCCCCCTTTTATAAATACGCTATCCCAAAAGACCAATTAACTTTCCAACAATCTCTTGATATGCGGTAATTGTTTTCTTGCCGCCCGCTCTCCCTGCTCGATGACCGATGGAATCTTATCTACATCGAACATCGAGACTGAACTCTCAAATTCAGGAATAACAGGGAATATCTCCGCATGATGTGCGAGATTAT
>DNDT01000466.1 GCA_003487525.1 Flavobacteriales bacterium | reverse complement strand
TATGTCAATGCAAATCATTGACTATACTACAGTGAGTGGGAATACACTGCTGATGCGTGATTATAAATATCCCGTTCAAACAAAATAGAGAATCGACAGCGTAATAGAACAGGTGCTTTGACTGTTTTATGTAAGTAATATTGCATATTTATAGGGGCAGTATTTTATGCGTTCTGTTCAAAGTACCACACTCGTCAAAGAAGACACATGGTGGTCAGTGAAGAATACGTGCACGAAATCTCGTTTATGACGAATGTTAACTCTACGGAGGCAAAGTTATGTCGGATGATGATTCAATAGAAAAGATGAAAAATCCAAATTATCTGGATACCTATAAGGAACTCTGTAACAGCTATCATGCTATTGACGATTTCAGAGCAAAACTCCTGGCTTTGTTACCCTTTGCGACTGGTGTTGGAGCAGTATTTTTATTGGGTAATATCGAACCCGATAACCAGAAGTATCTGGAACCCTTGGGCTTCTTTGGATTTGTTGTCACGCTTGGGTTGTTTGTCTACGAAATCTTTGGCATCCATAAATGTCATGCCCTCATCAAAAGTGGGAAGTATATTGAAACTCTACAATTAAAAGTGGACGGACAATTCAGGTCTCGCCCACCTAGCGTTCTCGGTTTTATTGATGAACCTTTTGCGGCAGGAATCATCTATCCCGCTGTACTTGCTTCATGGCTGTATATCGCTTTGATCTTTTTACATCCTCAAATTTCGCAATCTGCTGCCATTGTCATCTTTTTCGCGGGTTTGGTCTGCATGTTAATCTATAAACGTTGGTTACGAATGGATGCGGATAAGTTTGAGAAAGAATTGCAGGAGGAAATAAATGCAACTCAATAACGGACTCGTTACCTTAGCAGTAATTGTAGATGCACACTTATGATGGAAACAGTAACCCTTGTTAACAATGGTTTTCGCCTTTGTAAACAAGGTTCCAAGATGAAAACCGTCTGATCATCTGACATAACCAAATTGGAGGCAACATGGAAACTGCTGTAACTTCTGATATCTTTAAGTTTATGGCCCTTCGCGCGCCTAAAAATTTCGAGCACGATAATGACCTAGTCTCAATTATTCGAGATAAAAGGATTCAGGATACTTACCTGCCTGATGAGGTTCATACGGTGGGAGCAGATCAAGGCAGGTTCGATTTGAGCGAGGTGGCTCTTTTTGTATATAACCAAATTCAAGCCAAGTTGCCTGAGTTATCCTCCGAGAAGGAAATGATAACTCGAAGTGACAGCATTGCTGAAGCAGTCAAAATGCAGTTCTCAATAAAAGAAAAGACCGAGCGACCATGGATTGACGAGTTTGTATCATTAATTAAGCAACAGGTCACTGAATTTAATAAACCAAAGTTGATTACGGGTTTGGATCAGATAGTGAAGAAACATTTCGATACGTATTCCGGCGTTTTTGATTATCTAACAAAGAAGCCCAATGCGAATGCTGACAAATCCCCATTTTGTTCCGATTTTGATTATTTGTTTGAGCGTCTTTATGCCCTTTACGTTTGTAAACGACTTTACCCCATAAACCTCGAATATGTTCTTGATGGTTTGAAGGCTTTGCATATTATCCGCCTTCTCAGATTTTGTGATCCAGAAAAACCTTTTACGCCATCGGTCTCCCCAAAATCCAAATCCCAAGAAATTCTGCCTTTTAATCCTTTTACGAATTGTGCGGAAGCAAATTTTATTCCGGAGAACACAACCGCGCCTAAGGTAACAATAAAGTCCAAGGATGAGCTCGCTGGTCTTTTTCATAATGCCACGCCGTATATCCACCAGATATTCGCGTGTCTGCTCGGTCGTTACAAACCATTTAATAAAATTCGTCCCCTTGGGCTTGGTGATTTGTTGGTTGTCAAACAGTTCCTTTGTAAATATGAAGAAGGAGAAATAGCCCACGTTGAAAATGTACTCAAAGGAGAGAGCAAGGAGCGAACCCACCGTCGGTTGGACAGGACAGAGGAATTATTCTCCACCCAAACGGAAAAAAACGAGGAAACAGAAAAAGAACTCCAAACAACGGATAGGTACGAGTTAAAGAATGAGGCTGAGACCACTATCCAGAATGATTTGAACGCTGAAATTTCTGGCGAAGTTAGCGGCAAATATGGAACTGTTGAGTTTTCGGCGAGTACAGGCGTTTCCTATAGCCTCTCTACAAGCGACTCGCACAAAAGCGCTAATAATTTTGCAAAAGATATCGTTGATCGGTCGTTGACCCGGGTTCAGAAACGTGTACGTGAGGAAAGGGCAACCAAGAAAATCTATGAGGTAGAGGAAACCAACAAACATGGCATCAATAACACCGGCGCCAGCGGTACTGGACACATTACGGGTATTTATCGGTGGCTGGATAAATATTACAAAGCACAAGTATATAACTATGGCAAACGCTTAATGTTTGAGTTTGTTGTTCCACAACCTGCAGCATTTATTGCTGCGGCTTTTGAAAGGAATAAGAATAAGCAAAGTAAACTGGATGCTCCACAAAAGCCCGCGTTTCCAGTGCTTGACATTTCCGAAATTACTGATGCAACAGTAGATACATATACTGTTTTGTACAATATTTCTGATCTGGAACCAATGCCAGGAAACATAACAAAGACAATTGCCGTCCAGGGCGACAAGCCGGACGGACACGAGGCATACGGGCGCGAATATAATTGTGAAGTAACCGAAGGCTTCCATGCCACTGCAGTAAAAATAGTTGGTGGCATTAAATTTAATGATACTGCAGATGATGCATATGATTGGCCAAATCGCTTTTTTATAAGTGTTGGAGACTATGGTGGAGACCTGAATCAGCCGGGCTCAGAGACACCAAACACTTCTGCTGTGTTGGTCAATGTGGGATATCAAAACATTGGCAATATCTCAAATAAGGTAGCAATAACTATTTTGGCGCATGATGTTTTATCTTTTGCCTTAACCGTCTCGATTAAAATGCAACCTTCGGCTGATACATTACGAAAGTGGAAAATAAAGACTTACCAAAGGATTATGGATGCCTATGAAAAACGATTAGCAGAATACAACTCAGCACTCGCCGAATACCAGGACAAATTAGATGGATACAATGCCAGTAAGGGTATAGTAATTCAAGGGCGTAATCCGCGTATCAACCAGGAAATAATCAAAACCGAATTGAAGAAACACTGTATCACCATGCTCACAAAGCAATTTGACATAGAGAAGGCTGATGATATTCAATTCGATGCGATGAAGTCCCGGACAGAACAGATATCCGAAGAGACAACAGTCTCAACCGAAATCAAAAAGGTCACACAAACAACACCCGAACCGGGTACAACTGTAACAGTTACAGAGACTACAATTACCGAATCATCAACCACTTCTCCAGTTAGCATTGAGATCCCGGCGATTGATATAGCGGAGGCAAAGGAGGAGGGCAGCATCATTCAATTCATTGAACAGGCATTTGAATGGCCCCAAATCAGTTATTTGCTTTACCCTTATTTTTGGGGCAAAATGCCTGAAAATTGGTTCGAGGCACAAAAATATTACGACGAGACAGATCCATTGTATGCGAAGTTCCTGCAGGCTGGCTCGGCGCGGGTTATTATCGCTGTGCGTCCAGCCTATCAGGTTGCAGTTATGCACTATCTCTGCACGAAGAAGCCGTGGAACGGAGGCTCAGCACCGGGAATTAATCATCCGCTCTATATACCCATCCATGAAGAATTGAGAAATCAACAAGATGATCTCAATGGCGCGGAACCATACGGTGAACCTTGGGATGTCGTAGTACCAACCTCTTTGGTTTATTTACAGAAGAGCGCTGATTTACCCACGTATGATTGTGAGCCCTTAAAGAAATAGATCATAATTTATGAAAACTGGCGGACACAGAAGCGTTGCGGAAGAGGCAGGTATACCCAGGCTCAAAGAAGCATTAGCGATATTGGGCATCCCAGAAGATGCCTATCCGTCAGGTTTGGATGCTTTTTATTTAGGAAACTGGCTTATGGATTGCAGCCAGTATAGAGGCATCGGAGCTATTTTACCGAAGCTCCCTGATGTGGCAAGATTTCTGAGTTTCCCTTCACAGGTCATCTATAATTATGAATACGCATGGTCATAGACATGTAGCAGAATCCACAGGTAAGAAACGGCTTGAAGATGCTTTTGTGGAACTTGGCATACAGAATGTAAATTTAAATGCCTTCTATTTGGGTAACTGGCTCACAGATATGAGTCAAGTGAACGATCCCGTTGCAGGGTGTTTTGGCGAGCTTACATCGAAAATTGGACAAAAACTAAAAGACAATGCATTCCTGTTATTGTGTAAATACAGGTCCTTTTTCATTAACGAATTAGCGATTACGTTTCCCGAGATTTTGAACAAGAAAGGGGAGTCTGATTCTCCACTAATACGTCACCTTTTATTCCAAACGAGTTCTTATTTAACTGAACTTTCCGTGAAGTTTACAACATTAGCCGCATTACTTCGGAAGCCACCTCAAAAGGGTCAAAATGGCGAAAGCACAGGGAATACTTTTGGAGATGCGCTGTTGTCAATGGTCCGTTTTGTGGCTTATTCAAAGTTTGCCCATCCTGATCCCCAATCTGGCAACCCGGGAATTCCATATGAAATCTTCGACAAAATATTCAAAAGTATCTGTGTTCAGTATTATCCACATGAGCATTTGGATCGCCCGGAATGCAAATATTCTTACGGCAGTATCTGTGAGGATGGCTGGGGACCTCTTAAATCTCGGTATCCAAATAAGCTTTATTCGAATCGCATAGGAAAAAAAGATAGAACAAGTCCCAATAGTAGTGGGCAGTCCATATACGATTATCTCCAAGATGATATTCGAATTGCCGCGTCACTCTTATGCGAAGTGGACAAAGAATGGGCAAGTAGATTCTTTCGGTCTTGTGCAGATTTGCAAAATGATGAAAATTTTCACCTTGGACTTGCAAAACTTGGTCACGCCCTACATGCAGTTGAAGATTTCTTTGCACATTCGAATTTCATAGAGCATGCGGCCCTATTGAATGGCGATCAATATATCAAGGACAATTTTTACGATGTTGATCTTGTACAGCGAGCCTATAAAGGAAAACCTGAATCTGGTGATTTGCTGAAAGCTGTCAAATCAGATAAAGCGGTCGTTAAAGTTCTCAAAAGGTTAAAGCGCTTTTCCCCAGGAGTATCGAATGATGAGTGGAATTTAATTGCAGACGAACCTGCCGTAGTAACAGGATACTTTGACTGTCAAGATACTCTAATATCTCTTTTCCATGTACTTGAAGAATTGCTTGGCATTAAGGAAGAAAAAAATATTACTTTTAATGAGATATTATCTCAGTACGGGAAGAATTATGCAGAAGAGATACTTGATGAATTTGAAATTGAAGATATATCCAAAATTATTCAAGATAAGACGATAGAAGCCAAAGCACGGCGATCTCTACTCGAATTACTTGATTACTTTTCAGATCAAGCAAAGGTAAAACGTGTGTCCGGGGGCATATCAAGCCAAGAGATTCAGGAGAGAATTAAGGAAAAAGGATATTTCCCAGAATATCCACAGGAGATCCTATTCGATGTCATAAAAATTGTCGTAATTCTTTGCTCTGACCAAATTGAAAAAATGGAGTTAACATTTAATATTTTTCAACTCATTAAAACAGTAGTTGAATTTGCCGAGAATCCTTTTAGCTTCTTGTTGAAACCTTTACGGTCTCCGTTATTTAACGGGAAATTTGCTGTAAAAATAATCATTGAGTTATTATTGCGCAATACATTCCAAAAAGCAATTTACGATCTTAAAGAACATCTCTTTGAGATTATTGGAGCATATCGTATTGGGTCACACTCCTTGCTTGCGAAAGACTATGAAACCGAACCACTGTATAAACAAATGTTTAACTGCGCCAGAACGATACATTGGTATATTATAGATACCATGTGTCGTTGGGGAGATCAGAGTTGGTGCAAAAATGCAACTGCAGATACTACTTGGATTGACTGGATGGAGTTGTTGGGTTACTTTTTAAGACCTCCTGCGGCTTATTCTGAAGAAATGGTCAGATCATATTATCGATCTGCAATGGTGGGATATGATCAACACTTGGTCTCTAAAAGTGGCGAAACTTTCAAAACAATTTATGAACAATTTATTCGATTTTCACTTCAGGGAAGTTACAAAGTATTTTCCTATGAAATGCTCTTGGAAGCTAATCTAAAACATGTCGATGTATCACAATTACGTAGAAAAGATCCTGTGGCAGGCGTTAACCTTGAATATGACAAAGTGCCAGAATTGGTGCTTGCGAGCGGACTTGGTCAACCATCAGCTACTGGGTTTTACGAGTTGCGCACTGGATTGCTTGTTCTGATCCCGTTTGAGTATAAGGCAAAACTTGAGAGAATCAATCAAGGGGTCTGGTGGAAAGATATCATGGATCTAACCGAGGAAAGGTGGACCAATTTCAAAAAGGATTACAGAGATGAGAAGATGAAAATGTCGCTTCCTGCTTATCAATATCATAAGTGGGTTTACTTTAAGGGTAAATCATCCGGAAATACTGCTATCCAGGAAAGAGATGCCTTCGTTACAGAAACAATGGGATTGAGAAAAAAATTAGAAAGTATGTATCAGAAGAAAAGGTGATTATTGCTTATTTGAAAAAAATGATGCCATGATATTTCCCTAGGGATTCCCGCCAATTCCTGCTCGAGAACATTAAATTCTTTTGATGGATGATGAAGAGAAGACCACAATGAGACTAAAAATTCTGATGGCAGATGACCATAAAAAACAAATCGAAGGCGCATGTGATGCTTTGAGAAGTTTGGGGCACATTGTCAATGATGTCTACAAATATGATGAGGCTGAAAAGCTAGCACAGGATGATCTCTTTGACATTGCCGTGATTGATTTGGGCTGGTACGACGATGATTATTTAAAATCTAAAGGGATAGCTAGAGATCGGAGAGCAAAAATGGGGTTTGAATTAGTTGACCTTGTAGAAAAGAAAAATCACAATGCAATTCAGATTATTTATTCAGTGCATACAGATGATCCAAAAGTTATGCAGGGGGCTCAGGCAAGGCGTGCAATTTGTGTAAAAAAAATACCTGAAAATGACCCCGATGCGAAGCATAGCCACGAATATTTGGCTTATGTGGTAACTACTATAGCCATGATTTTATCGAATAAGAACGAGCTTAAGGCCCAGGTTTCTTTGGAGGAGAAAAAATTTAAACGTGTGTTAACTGTCGTTGTTTCAATGCTACTTGTCACTTTTGCGCTATTTATCACATCTTGGAAAATTACAAATCAAGCAGATGTCGCAGTATATGCATTTGGCGCAAGTGCTTTTACAACCTTGGTTGTTTTACTTGCACTGGGCATAATTGATAAATCTGGCGTGGAGGCTCTAACAAATTTTGGGAAGGTGATTTTTAATAGATCGTAAGAAATGAAAAATGTAATTTGATTGTGTTATCTGAATGCTGTTTGGAGTCTTCACATCTTCGCCTTGATAGCCAGCCCCGCAACCACGCTGCTGAACGAGTTCGATTCCTTTACCCTCTCCACCCCAAAGATTCTCGCCAACATTTCCGTAAACAGTGGGATATTTGACGAGCCGCCTGTCTTCACAACAGCATCGATTTCTCCAATATCCAACCCTGACCTGGCGATTGTATCCAGCAGGACCTTCTTCACATCCGTCACATAATGTTGAATATCGGATTCAAATTGAGAGCGTGTGTACAGTTCCCAGAGAGAAATATCTTT
>DNDT01000504.1 GCA_003487525.1 Flavobacteriales bacterium | reverse complement strand
CTTGTACGAACGGTTGATTCCCATCTCGACCCTCTTGGTATAGACCTGACTCTCAAGACAACCGATCAAATGAGCAATTTGACGATCTGCATATCCTTTTTGCTTCAACTCGTACAAAAGTCCTTTTTGGATGGTCTCCAATTTGTATTTCTCGACTTCTTTTTCAAGCTGTACCAACGAATCGATCTGATTTAAAAACCAATTGTCAATGGCCGTAATTTTATGAACTGTTGTAACAGGTATGCCCAACTTCAGCGCATCGTATATATAAAACAATCGGTTCCAGCTTGGGTTTTTCAACCCGGCAAGTATTTGATCCTGATTTCGAACTTCCTTTCCGTCCGCCCCTAGCCCATTTCTTCCAATTTCAAGTGACTGACATGCTTTTTGAAGCGCCTCCTGAAAACTTCTGCCAATCCCCATAACTTCACCTACTGACTTCATCTGAAGGCCCAATTCACGATCACTTCCAGAGAATTTGTCAAAATTCCACCGGGGAATTTTAACGATTACGTAATCCAGTGTAGGCTCAAAAAAAGCAGAAGTGGTTTTCGTTATTTGATTTTGCAATTCATCCAGGTGATACCCGATAGCGAGTTTTGCCGCAATCTTTGCAATGGGATATCCCGTTGCCTTTGATGCCAAGGC
Source organism: Flavobacteriales bacterium (assembly GCA_003487525.1). Lineage (GTDB taxonomy): Bacteria > Bacteroidota > Bacteroidia > Flavobacteriales_E > Vicingaceae > UBA11591. The sequence goes on along the minus strand of DNDT01000504.1, from coordinate 7,003 downwards.
TGACGATCTTGATACCCTTGGGTTAATTTCTATGGCTATGATATCTTCTTTTTCATCGTTGCTTACGGCAAACTGCACGTTGCAACCACCTGCAAAATCACCGATGGCTCTCATCATTTTGATCGCCATTGTTCTCATTTTCTGATATGTGCTGTCCGATAATGTCATGGCAGGAGCCACGGTTATTGAATCACCCGTGTGTATCCCCATTGGATCGAAATTCTCGATAGAGCAGATGATAATTACATTATCGTTTTTATCTCTCAGCAGTTCAAGCTCATATTCCTTCCAGCCAAGTACAGCTTTATCTATCAGCACTTCATGGGTGGGCGATGCATGTAGTCCCCTCGTCAGCAATTCATCAAATTCCTCTTTTACGTGAACAAAGGAAGCGCCGGTTCCGCCGAGGGTGTACGATGGCCTGATTACAAGAGGAAAACCAATCTCCTGAGCATAAGTTTTCCCCTCCAAAAATGAGTTGGCGATCCTTGAAGGTGCAACACCAACGCCAATTCTGAGCATTAACTGGCGAAACGCTTCCCTGTTTTCGGTAATTTCAATGGCATCGATATCCACACCAATCATCCGCACATTATACTCTTTCCACAAACCTATTTCCTCGCACTCAATGGCTAAATTCAATGCAGTTTGACCTCCCATTGTCGGTAAAACCGCATCAATAGTCTGTTCTTTCAGAATTTCTTCGATCGATGCCGAAGTGAGAGGTTTCAAGTAGATGTGATCTGCAACCACATTATCGGTCATGATGGTCGCAGGATTCGAATTGATCAGAGATACAACAATACCTTCGTCACGCAAAGATCTGGCTGCCTGAGACCCGGCATAATCAAACTCACAAGCCTGTCCAATGATAATGGGTCCGCTTCCAATAATAAGTACATGTTTGATACTTGTATCTCTAGGCATAAAGATGAAATGATTTAATGAATATAGATAATGACATGAACGGTGCGAATTTAGCCAGATTTATAGAAATTAGCAGGTCATATGTCATCCTTTGAACCTAAAACTTTTCAACTTCGCATCGGAGATCTGCATTATTCAGGTCTGCGCTATGGACATGGAAGTGAACACATATTCTATTTTCATGGATTCGGTCAGAAATCGAATTCTGTTAAAAAGTTTCTAAGTGATTCATTGATTGAATCTTACACTATTCATTCAATTGGTCTGTTTTTTCACGAAAGTACAGTGGACCAAAAGAGAGATGTAAATTCACCCCTTAGTACTGCCGAGTTTAAGGCATTTGTTCAGACTTATACCGAGTTAAACGCAATTGAAAATTTTCATCTGATGGGCTACAGTATGGGGGCACGGCTATGTTTTGACCTTCTGGATCAAAGTGCAGTAAAAAGTTTGTATGTTATTGCTCCGGATGGTATAACCAAGAATATTTGGCAACGTGTATTTACACAATCAACCTTTCTAAACAGAACCGTAATACGTCTGGTAAATAATTCCGGAATTACCAGAGGAATGACAGGATTCTTGCATCGAATTGGAGTTATCTCTGGTTATGAAAAGCGACTGATTCAAAATAACATCCATTCTTCAGAGGCATTAAAGAATGTTTTTAACGTCTGGATGTTTTATTCCAGGATTTATCCATCCTTTGAAAAATGGATTAATATTCTGAAAAAGAATAATATACCTCATACATTCCTTTTTGGAAAATACGATAGAATAATTACCGTGAAAGCGGCAAATAAAATATTAAAATACACCAATGATGTAGTTGTCGTGGAGGACGGACACGACCTCGTTAAAGAAAAATATTCGGGAAAAATCAGCGACTTTTTTCTGAGTCTATCAGAAAATCAAATTACCTCCTAAGGTTAAGCTCGTCTGAAACGGTCAGTTTTTTCCTTCCTTTTGCTCTTCTTCGCTTAAGAACTTTTTGCCCGTTTGCACTAGCCATTCTTTCTCTAAAGCCATGTTTGTTTCTGCGCTTTGTCTTTGAAGGTTGAAATGTGCGTTTCATTTAATTAAATCTTTAGAGTATTCAGGGTGGCAAAAGTAGTATTTTATTTAAAAAAAAACACATTAAATAAAAAAACAGGCAGCGATGCTGCCTGTTTCACTCCAGATTACCCTATAGCCGTCGGTTAATCTACCAAAGCGGTAAGCTAATATATTGAGAGAACCCACATAAATCAATCGAATATTTGTGAACGGCCCTTTTTAACTTCTAAACCGACTATAATCCTAATGAACTATTTAAATTCAGAAAGTAAATCTTTCCTTTTCGTGGATGCCACTTGTATTTTTTCATCATTGTCTAAAATCACATACCCTCCTGAATCCTTTCTGAATTCTTTTACCCTATGTAAGTTGATCAAATGAGATCTGTGGATACGGACAAACATGCGTTTGTTAAGAATCCTGGCATAATAACCCAAGGGTCTGGACACCACACATGGTCGGTCATTAATCGTATAAATGGTTACGTAACTTCCATCCGCCTCCATTCTGATTATGTCCGTAATGTTTATGAATTTGAACCCATCTATGGTAGGAACCGAGATTTTTGAATATTGGGATGAACGATAATCCACCGTATCTGACACCGGCATGTCATCCATGCGTTTGATCAATCGCTGCTCAACTTTTTCAACCGCTGAAATCAAATCATCAGGGTCAACCGGTTTCAATATATAGTCAATGGCTTCATATTTGAACGCCCGTAATGCGAATTGACTGTGGGCGGTAACAAATACCACTTCAAAATCGAATCCACCCATTTTATCCAACATGTCAAATCCATCATATCCCGCCATTTCAATATCCAGAAAAACCAAATCGGGTTTCATTTTTTTAATCAGACTCAATCCTCCCTCCGCCGAATCCGCCTCACCCAATATCTCAATTTGAGGGGTGTGTTCCTTAATCAAATAACGCATGCCCACCCGAGCGAGATCTTCATCGTCTATTAATATGGTTTTTATTTTCATAATCAGCAGGTTATAAATTACCTAAAACATTGTCATTCAACACTTAAACAAATTGATATTAGGGTAAGGTAATCTTTATTGGATTAATTCCAAAACCAAAATGTCCGATGAAATGATTAAAACCAACGGGTTAATTGGCCGTTATTTCATATTCGGTTCTCCTGTTATTCTGTCGTCCTTCACTGGAATTATTTGAGTCTATCGGTCTGGAACTGCCATATCCTTTGGCAGTTAGTCGGTCGGCGGATATGCCTTGACCAACCAAATACGACTTCACTGATTCAGCCCGTTCCTGAGAAAGTTTTTGATTTAATCCCTCCGAACCTGTGTTATCCGTATGACCTGAAAGTTCGATTTTAAGCCTAGGTACAACATTAAGTAAATCTACTAGTCGTTTAAGTTCGGAATATGAATCGGAAGTCAAATCAGCTTTACCTGTGGCATAAAACACATTTCTCAATGCGATCTTACTGCCAACCGCTATATTCTTCATTTCCACATCCTTGTTCACCAGGTTGTACTCACTTAATTCAGGCAAATTGAAGTTCTCCGAATGAAACAGATACCCCTCTTTGTTTACGGATATACCGTAATTCCTTCCGGAGGGCAGAGAAAGCAAGAATTTTCCGGTGGCGGAATTTGATTTAACATCAGATATTATTTCTCCGGTCGAGTTGTCTGTTATAACCAATTGCGCCTGAATCGGCTTCTTCGTTATATAATCTATGACCTTTCCCTTAAAAACGGTTAAACTTTTTTTATCAATCGCGACTTCCTTCTCAAGAGGCGTGCTCCTTATTGGATTGACCTGACTTGCAAGAAGCTGATCCTCGCTATCGTATATAACTTGTTTTTCCGGTCCCCAGAAAGTCACCTGGTAGATATCCATTCCACCTTTCCCTCCGGGTCTGTTTGATGCGATGTATGCATATTTTTCATTAGCGGTGAACGCAAAAAACTGATCGTCATAAGGCGTGTTTATCGGATATCCCAGGTTTACAGGGTTCGTCCAAATTCCCTGTACCAACTCTGCTTTAAAAATATCGTAACCACCAATTGAGTTATGACCCTGTGAACTAAAATACATGGTTCGGCCATCCGGATGCATAAACACACTTCCCTCATTGAATTTTGTATTGACCTGGGATCCGACAGACTGCCCTTTCCCCCATGTATTGCGACTTTTATCCATAATACCGGAAAAAAAGATGTCCTTATCCCCATTCAGTTTTCCGTCGTATATGTAAAAAACCTTAATGTCGGCAGGTTCATATGAGGCGTAAGTTTCATTGGCCTCAGAATTTATATTTGAAGAAAACTTTAACGCGGGATCACTCCAGTCCATTCCTTCCAATTTGCTTTCCATAACATTTGCATTTGATTCTTTGTAGGAGAACAGCAACAATCGCTGGCCATCATAACTCAATCCGGAGGCAGTTTCATCGGCATCCGTGCTCAAAGGGGCACCCAGATTTTTTGGTGCAGTCCATGCCCCGTTTTCAAATGAACTGGAATAAATATCTCCGTCGAATTTTCCGATATCATCGGCCGCATGAGCATTGGGTCTTTTGGATGTCAGTATCAAAAACTCACCATCTGCAGTAACACAGGGGCTATATTCGTCCTCGGTTGAATTTACAACTTCCAGGTTATCAACCCAGGCCCGAATCGGTTTGTCAACGATATCCGGGGCTGCATTGCATTCCTTTTTGAATTTTGTCGTGAACTTTTTCATTTCTTCAGCCCTCTTTGACTTTGCTTCGTCGATGAACTTGTCAATGTATTCCAGCGATTTCTTGTACTCCAGTTCCTGCTGCATCACCTGAGCGTAATAATAGTAGAACATCGGATCCGGATCGGGATTCAGTTGAATCGAAACATCCATGTACTTTTTGGCCTCGTATTTTCTGTTAGTATACAGAAGTGCATTGCCTATCTTATAATTGAGCTCTGCATTCTTCGGATTAAACTTCTGAGCCTTTTCATAGTGAAACAATGCCCTGATAAAATAATCCTTTACATCATTAACATCAATTACAGCCTGATTTCCCAATTCCAAAAATTCGTCTCCCAGTTTAATTTCATCAAGAGCCGTTTTCAGGCCGTCCTTGTCCTCTTTAAAATTCGAACTTTTAAAATCGACATTTTGGGCGTGTAGATTCTGGCTGAAAGAGAATAAAAATGCCAGTATAAGTATGTGGACTCGCTCTAGTTTAATCATTGCAATTGTTTATATAAAATTTTCTGCCCGCATTACTACCCAGCTCATCGGCTTTTTTCCAGTCCGAACAGGCTCCTTTTTGGTCCCGCGCCATTTCACGGGCAATTCCCCTGTTCACATAGGCATTTACATAATTTGGATCCAATAAAATCGCCTGGTTAAAGTCCTTGACCGCTTCCTTGTAATATTCCATCTTAAATTTGGCAGCACCCCTGTTATTATATGAAATTGCATAGGACTTGTTCCCGGCAATTGCCCTGTCAAATGACTTCATTCCTTCTTCGTATTTACCTTGTTCACACAACACAACACCCTTGTTGTTGAACGCGATGTAATAATCTCCGTCGCTTAAGGTGGCATAGTCATACGAAACAAGAGCCGCATTCTGATCTCCCATGAGTTTTTTAACACTTCCGAGATTGTTTTTAACGTATGCAAGATTATCGTTTATCGCCAATGCCTGTTCATAGTCTTTCGCCGCATTAACGTAATCCTTTTTCATCCTGTATGCACTGCCCCTGTCATTGAAATAATCAGGTTTTTTGGGGTTAAGTTTTATGCAATTCGAAAAGTACGTTATCGATTCATCGTATTTCTGAAGTAAAAAGTAGATGGTTCCGAGTTGATAGACAGGACCTTCCTGACCGGGATTCGCCATATTGGCTTCCATAAAATCTCCGATGGCTTCTTCCATTGATCCGGAAGAATATCTGCACATGCCCCGCTGGAAAAGAGCGTTGTAATGGCTTTCATCCATCTCCAGAACTTTAGAAAAATCGTTTATCGCTGCATCGTATTGTTCCTTGGCATAATATGATGCCCCTCTGTTATAATAGGATTGAAGCATTACAGGATTCAATGAAAGCGCATCAGAAAAATGACCTATCGCGGCATCAAATTGACCTGCATTGTAGCTTTCTATTCCTTTGTTGTAAGACTCCTGGCTTTTGGCAAGAATGTCACTCTCCAGGTTGAGGGCAGCAATAGAGTCCCGGAATGCTTTTTCGACATCAGTGAGGGAAGAATCCGCTTCCTGCGCATTAAGTGCGCAAAATGAGAGCAGGGCAATAATAGTAATTGTGATTTTCATTCAGCAGGTTGTTTTAAGTTGTGTTTCAAACCCAATATCATCTGTGAAGATAATGGCTAAAAAAACAAGAGACAAATATTATTGACTTACATCTTGCACTGATGGAATAATATAAACCGGATTTCTTCGTAGTTTTAACCCCGGAATGAACATCAGGGTTAACATTGTTTTAAGTCTCTTCTTCCTTTCGTTTTTTGGTCAAATTAAAAGTCAGTCCGGATCTTTTAATCTGTCCAAAATGGAAGTAAAAAAAATTGGCGTTTTTAATCCAAAAGCCGTCAAACCGGCATTTCATGCCAAAGTGATTAACCTGGAAGCGCCTGTTCCGGGAGGTCCGTCTTACAGGTCTGCACTGCTTGATATAAAGAGAGAAGCGGGTAAAAGAAACCCGAGGACACCCGGTGGGTCCGGTACTTTAAAATCCAACGAAACTACAATTGAAGAGGCCATTCCAATTAACGGCTTTAGCATGAGCCGACTTGGTAAATACCCAATAAATGGTGAGTTAAGAGATACCCTGATAAATGTTGGCGGAGGTATCCCATTGGATAATACGCTGGCCATTTCAAATGGTAATTATTTAATGTGTGGCATAAATTCTAAATTGTACATGCATGACTTAACCCAGGGCCTCGAACCAACCGATTCAAATATTTTTATCATTGACTTTGATGATTTTACTTCAGGCACCTCAAGTCCTTTTGATCCAAAATTACTTTA
>DNDT01000503.1 GCA_003487525.1 Flavobacteriales bacterium | reverse complement strand
GTCTCCGTAAAGCAGTTTTAAGCGTTGCTTGGAAATATCCAATCCAATTCCCTTTTTCCCATTTTTAATTTCGTTGATCGACCCTTTGTTAATAATGGTGACTTTTAAAAACTTATCGGCAACAGAAGCTTCAAAACTCAACTGACCTCCTTTTTCAAATTGCGAAATTCCGTGTTTAATCCCATTTTCGACAAGTGTCTGCAAAAGCAGCGGAGGAACATCAAAGTTTGAGCATTCATCCGCGACGGTCATTTTTACATCCAGGCGTTCTTCAAGTCTGGTTTTCTCCAGTGCCAGGTAATCCTTGACGAGGGAGAGTTCTTCGTCGAACGGAATAAGGGGCTTTCGCTCCATATATAGACTGCTTCGCAAAATATTTGACAGCTGTGTAATCAGATTTTTCGCCTTGTCTGGTCGCTCATCTACCAGTGCACGTATACTGTTCATGCTGTTGAAAATAAAATGCGGATTGAGTTGGGATTTAATTTTATTCAACTCCATCCGATGAATGGTAGTCTGCCATTTCAGGTTTTTTATTTCCTCCTTTCTAAAATTCTGTATAAAATGAAACGACCAGTAAAAAAGTGTCCAAAGAAGAAAATTCGCAGAAAGATTCAACAGGTTTTGAAGCAGGTCAAATCCGTTAAAAACATATCCTGAATGACTTATTATATAATTTGACACAAGTGTGTGAATGGCAAAAAACGCAAAAGCAGAAGTGAAACTGCCCAGCATGACTCTCGGGATTAGCTGGACGATTTTAAACTTCAACCAATCCCACCTGATAATAAAAAAACGGTAAACATGAGAAACCGCAATACCCAGAAGAAAGGTTGACACCAGATTAAGGGTAAAATAGAAACTCATCTGATTGCCACTTAACTTGTTGAAGAGCGCAATGAGAAGCACGTAGACTCCCCATCCTACTATTTGGCATGCCCAGTATAGACTGTATCTGTTCAAAATGGCAAAAGTCTGAGTGGAAAGTTAGGAATTATTCCTGTTAAACGCCAAGTATAAAAGGGAGGTGAGTTGCCTCCCTTTTATGGAGGAATGAGAATATTCGCTGTCTAACACAAACATTGTTATGAAGTATACTTGGCTGTTCAAATATAGGGCAGGGTGTAAATGATTTTCCAACTAATACACCAATGGTCATATATTTACACCAAAGGAATAATTTGAATTACCTGGCACATTATTATTTGGCGGATGGCGATGAAGGATTGATCGTTGGAAACATGCTGGCTGATTACCTGCATGGAAATAAGTACAAATCACTTCCGGAGCCAATTCAACGGGGAGTAGTCTTGCACAGGATGATTGACGATTTCACGGATTCTCACCCCGAAGTCGAAAAAACCAAAGCGCGATTGAGAGAGAAATACCGAAAATACGCACCGGTTATTTCGGATGTATTTTACGACTATTCACTCGGTTCCAATTGGAATGAGTATCACAGCGAGTCGCTTAAGGAATTTTCTGCAGGAATTTACAAAACACTTTTTGATAACGTGAATATGTTGCCGGATCACGCAAAAATGATGCTTTCGTATATGTCCAAAAATGACTGGCTGTACCACTACTCAACTTTTTACGGAATCGAAATGGCCTTGAAAGGGCTTAGCCGAAGGGCAAAATTCGAAACACGCATGCACGAGGCCATTGACGACTTAAAAAGAGACCATGAAATGATCGAAACGGAATTCAAGGTATTTTTTAAAGAACTTCGATCACTCGTAAAGGATTTTAAGGATTAATTTCACGTTATGTTTACTCCGGGGAGAATCATTTTTACCATTTTATTTCTCATCGCATTTATCATAGCAATGATCGTTGCGTACCGAAAAGACATGAAACAGGTCAGGCAATGGTTTGGAAGTACCTGGCAGATTCTTCTGGCTGCGATTACGATTGTCTTTTTGTACTACATTTTTGCCAGAGTATNNAAATAAGCAAGTAACCCAATAACCCAATAACCCAATAATTTAGAATCTGCCTGCCCGCCGTAGTGCCCGGCCCTGTTCTCCTGCAAGCGGAAAATCTGGAATCATCTTAACCCTTTAACCCCTTAAGCAACCACCTCAACTCATTGAGCATCATCGCAGTGGCACCCCAGATTGTGTACCCATTGTAATGGATGACCGGAACTTCCTTCAGGATGTAATTCGCTCTGACTATTTCCGTTCGGCCAATTTGGTTTTTATCCATCAGGACAAATAAATCGGCCTCAATCAGTTCACTGACCTCTCTCTTATCAAGTACAAAATTCGGCCGTTCGTGTGAATAACCGAGAACAGGTGTGACAAGCGACTTGCTCGGGGGTATATACATCTCGCTGAGGTTGCCAATCAACCTGACCTTCTCGGTCTCAATATTCAGCTCTTCCCTGGCTTCCCTCAGTGCCGTGAACTGAATATCAGCATCTCCGTCCTCCTTTCTGCCACCCGGAAAGCTTACCTGTTTACTATGTACACCGTTATAATCGGGCCGCATCATAAGGGTCGTGAAAATTCGATCCTTATGCGGATAGAATAAAATCAGAACCCCACTGAGTTTTGTACCGGTCCATTGCCTGGCTTCATCCGGTGATGGTCTGTGAATAGGTGCCATCTCGACATGAGCCCTTTCTCCGGGCAATTCTTTTTTAAGCTGAATGGATAAATGATTTACCAGATTTTCAATCATTGTCCCGAAGAATTTGAGGTCCAGATTGTTTTTCGATCCACAGCGTTGTACCACGTCATGCTGGAATCGTATTTGAGTTGAAGAAATTGCTTGTCAAACTCAACTATTTCACGGCAGGAAGGTTCAAACAACATTTCATTGTTGTAGTCAATGATTCCCAACAAGCCCTCCTTTTTAACTTTCACCAAACCACACTCCAGTGTATCGATTTCATCGTAAACGAACGGGACCACCTGATGATCTGTTTTGTCAATCAGACCGTAGAATCCATCCTTTTTCACAAAGGCTTTTTCCTTGAAAAAGGGTGACACTTCATTGTATTGGTATTTAATAACGAGGTTCACATTTTTATCGCAGTATCCCCATAGTCCTCTTTTTTTAACCGGAATCAATTCTGAATAATCGGCTTTCAGATCCTCAAAAATAGCGGGAAGCAACTTTTGTCCTGTGGTATCGATCAAGCCCATGAGTTTGTGTTTTTTGATCTTTACCACTCCCTTGTCAAATGTTCCCCAGGCAATCACCTCTGGATTAAATTCATTTCCGAACGGGATTTTCTCGTTTCCCATTTGATCAATATAGGCGTATTTCCCGTCCTTTGCCACAAGAATGCGA
>DNDT01000299.1 GCA_003487525.1 Flavobacteriales bacterium | reverse complement strand
CCGCCATACCCGTAATAAGGCTTACCCCCATTTTCCAGTCAAAACTCAGGGGTTTTAATACGGGTTCAATAAAATGGCCCATCCTGCCAATATACGACCGCTCAAATCGCTCTGATTCCTTATTTAACCTGATCTGACTTAACCTGCTCTCTTTTTCCGCCATTAATTCATTCAAATCATCCGGAGAGCTCACTTTGATCTTGCTATTAAAATCAGCTTCGAGTTGAAAAATTGCCTCATCGTAATCCATTGAATATTCTGCATCTCTTGGAAAATAAGTCAATGACCATATGAAAATGGAAGCAACCAATATCACTCCTCCCATCTTTCTCAAATACTGCGATCCCTTTCCCCACATATGGCGAATGGTCGCCTTCAGCGTTGGTATCCTGTATGGCGGGAGTTCCATGACAAACGGAACTTCTTCCAGTGAAAAAAGTGTCTTTTTAAATATCATGGCCACCATAATGGAAAAAAGTATTCCGATCATGTAGATTGAAAACAAAACCGTAACCGGATTATCCGGAAAAAATGCACCGATTATTAGTATGTACACCGGAAGACGCGCGCTGCATGACATGAAGGGGGTAATCAACATGGTGAGCAGTCTGTTGTTCCTGCTTTCTATTGTTCGCGTCGCCATTACGGCAGGAACATTGCATCCAAATCCCATCACAAGCGGAATAAATGATTTTCCGTGCAATCCAAGGTGATGCATCAACTTGTCCATAATAAATGCCGCCCTGGCAATGTATCCCGTGTCCTCCATCAAAGAGATGAAAAAGAACAAGATCAAAATGTTCGGAAGAAAAACGATGACGCCGCCAACACCACCTATGACACCGGATATCATTAAATCCTTGAGCATTCCACCGGTCATGTACTGACTCAGTGTATCTCCGATCAACGCGACCAGTGATTCGATCCAGTTCATCGGGAACTGACCAATGGTAAAGGTGGCCTGGAACATCAACCACATAAAGAAGATAAATATCGGAAAGCCCCATATTTTATGCGTTAAGAGGCCATCGATGATTTCGGTCTTTTTCCGGCCCTCTATGTGTCCGACCGTATACGTCTCCTTTAGAGCCCCGGCAATAAATCCGTACTTTGCATCCGTAAGCAACGTCTCGCTGTCATCCCCTATTTCAGCCTCAAGTTTGCTTATTTCACGAACGGCTGTCTCTGAAATATCCTCATAATTGGAACAATCCTTGATAAGATCACGTGCATTTGAATCTTTTTCGATCAGTTTAACGGATAGAAACCTCGCCGAGATTTTATCGGTCAGGGAATGGTTGGATTCGACCTTGTTCTGCACCGCTTCAATCGATTCTTCAATGATGGGTCCGTAATTTACTTTCACGTGACGGACGGTTTTATCCCGGTCTTCATATACGTCGATGACCTTTTTAAACAACTCAAGTACACCTTTTCCTTTTGAACTTATCGTAGGAATGATGGGAATGCCAACAATTTTTCCAAGGTCGTCATAGTTGAACTTTGCCCCTTTATCTTCCAATTCATCGTACATATTCAAGGCAATAATTACCTTAATGTCCATATCGATAAGCTGGGTGGTCAAGTATAGATTTCGCTCAAGATTCGACGCATCGATAACGTTGATTACAATGTCAGGTGCGGATTCGACTATGTGTTTTCGAACGAATAGCTCTTCGGGAGTATAGGCCGTGAGAGAATAGGTGCCGGGTAAATCCGTGATTATTAATGAATAATCGTCCTGCTTAAATTTCGCTTCATGCGTATCAATGGTAACTCCGCCATAATTTCCAACTTTCGCTTTTGAATTGGAAGCTACATTAAACAAGGTCGTTTTACCGCAATTTGGGCTACCAACCAGTGCAACCGTGATCTTTTTGCTCTTTTCACTGGCTGAAATCTTTAAAATATCGCTGGTCAGAATTCCATTGAATTTTCTATTGGTGGCATTTCTGGCTTCGGCCTCTGTAATAATTTCGATCTGCTGAGCCTCACTTTTTCTAAGTGAAACTTCGTAGTCCATGATTTTATATTGGATCGGGTCCTTAAGCGGAGCTCCTTTAACCATTGAAATTGTCTGTCCCCTGACAAATCCCATTTCCAGAATCCTCTTTCTGAAAGCACCGTGACCATGGACTTTGACAATTACTCCCTCTTCCTGCCTTTTTAATTCTGAGAGCTTCATATAAGAGCAAACATATTTCGAATTCTATTTAGACCCATTCTAAATAAGTAGCAAATGTAGGAGAATTCTTACAGAGAAGAATAACACGAACAGGGTAGTTTTATACCTCATTCATGTCAAAATGGATATCCCCACACCTTCGTGCTGAATATCAAGCACATTTAACCATTCGACCGAATGGATTAATTCGAATATGAAGCTGCATGTGGAAATCCCGATCCAGCCTGAAAAGAGCCTTAGTCAGAAACTACTATTTTACCCGTCCAGCTTACGCTTCCATTATGTAAAACAATAAGATAAATTCCATTTGGAAGTTCGCCTACGTTTACTTCTGACTCAACACTGTTTCCGGGAATAACCTCGC
>DNDT01000053.1 GCA_003487525.1 Flavobacteriales bacterium | reverse complement strand
CACTATGGGTACTTAAAATTTTCGCTTCTTTTACATACAGCTCAATCTTCGTCAGACTTTCGGCATCTGCCTGGGTAAAATATTCCTTGTTGAAATCGTCCTTTACCTGCAGGGTTTTACCAAGGCCAATAAATCCACCGGTTTTATCAATTATGTTATGGTACAATAGCTCCTTTTTGGTTCCAAATGCATAATAAACTTTGTTCATTTCGGTGTGTTTTGCCACAACTTCCGCTTTCAGGCTATCTAGGCTTATATCCATCATTGCCAGCTTCTCATTTAACTTGAAGATTTCCTTATCCTTTGTGTCTAGCTTTGTGTTAAGGTTATTGATCATAATCTGGTACTGATCCAATAATTTAACCAATCGCTCATTTTCTTTATTTGCCGAACCCAACTTGCTTCTGGTATCCGCAAGTCGAGCATTTAAATCCGCGATGCGGTTTTTATTGTGTTCCATCATCTCGAAAATGCCCTGAATATCATCCAGCATTCGCTCCCTGTATGTTTGCCGAAACTCCAAGTCGTTTGCATGCAGGTCAATTTCATTTTTTCGTTCCGATATCTTTGAAATATTTTCGTCTATCATGTTGAGTGTTACCATAAGCTCCAGCATCGCACTGTCGCGTATGGCAGATTCTTCCAGCAATTCCTGATATGCGGTATCCTCTTTTGTCACCTCCTTGTCACCCTCAACGTTACAGCCATACAGAAAAATTCCCAGCACGGCCAACAATCCAATTCGCTTATTCATCTTAAAAAATTTAATGATCCAAAATTAGCAAGAAAAGTGCTGATTTTAATGTGAAAGCGGAAATGAGTTTTACTGATAAACTACTTTGAGTATGCTTGAACGTAAAGGTTATAAGAACGGGAACATTTTTGTACGACTGTTGAAGAGCGTAAGATCTAAAAAGTTGCAAAAGATAAAGCAACAGCACGTTCCTCACCGTTCATTGTTAGATCGATGAAGAACAGCTGTGTGAATGCCTAATAAGGTTGAGGGTTGGTTAAATTCAACTTCAAATTCCCTTAGTTAAATCCTACTTCACCAGGAACTTTATGTTCTCGGATTGAATTCCATCCGACATCCTCAGTACGCAAAAGCCTTTCTCAAGTTCCTGACAGTTGATGCCCAGTTCATTGTGTCCCGGCTTATAGACTTCCTGTGGTATGCATAATAACTTTCTTCCCAGGGAATTAAATATTTCTATTTGGATTGATTTCTCTTCACTAAGTAAAAAACTCGATATTGATTGGTTCTCACAGGGAGCCGGGTATATCTTAATGCTAGTTAGGTTTAAAAAATCTTGCTTTTTCTTTTTCTTGAAATCCACATCAAATTGCTCGAAGTTCTCATCACATATCAGAATATAGGCAAAATACTGGCAAAGACTCATTTCTCCTTCAGGAGATTTACTTAAAACCTGAAGGTAAACATTGTAATAACCACAACTAAAAAGTGTTCCAAATTCCGATGAAAAATCATACGTGAAAAATGAGGATCCCGGTGTGGAAAAGGTATTGTCCCAATAATTTAATGTTTTAATTGTGTTTCCCAATTGATCCGTAATTACCCACTTATACCGTTCAATATTCGAAATTGTGCTAAAAGGTGGAGAAAAGGAAAAATCATATTTCAAATTGTTTGGATTTGGATTTACCTGAACTGAAATACCTTGTGCAATGGTATCGGTGCATCCACAATTTACAATCTGCATTAGGTAATCATTCACATATTCGCATCCCTGTGCATTTTTAAAATATCCCTTGAATAAATAAAAATAATTTCCACTTTGATTTATATAATTGGAAAGATAACCGAGGTGAATTGTGTTTCCCGGTAAAATATATGGCAGTGGTAGCGTATTTGGCTGAGGGCCATTGGGTATTATATTGTATACCTGTGCTAATTCATATTTATATCCACCTTCATGCATGATTAAATATTCATCTAAACAATGTATTCCAAGATCGTAGGACATCCCCATCCCGTTTTCATGTACCAAAATGTCTATGCTCTTTGAATCGGAACAACCATTTGGAAAGTTAACGGTATATGTAACGCGATTTCCCGGTAAACTATTAATTGAAGAGGCCATTCCTGGATCAAAAAGGCCATTGGGATTAATATAAGGTCCGCCAGACCAAGTCCCTCCTGCAGGCAATGCTGTTAAATACCTGGGAGCATCTGTATTGCAAAAGCTTTCATTTAAACCCAAGTTAATAACTGGAGCTTCAAGTATTTCAAGCGGGATCGACCAACAACCAACACATCTTGAAAGGCATCCTGGCTTGGGAGTACAATACGTCAAAGTGTAATTTCCGGGTAGATATAAACTTGGATCAAGAATATTGCCTATACTAACTTGACCGGCATTCGTGCCAATTGTCCATATGCCCGGTCCTTCATCCGGAAGTGATAATGGCGCTGCGTTATTGCAAACACTTATTGGTCCGCCTAAATTATATCCTGGAAGTACTTCAATTGTGAAGGTGTAAATTTGACTTCCTGGAATGCAATAATCATCCGTTACCTCCACTTGAAAAGTATGGACACCTATCATATTTTGTCCGGGATCCCAACATATTTTCCCAATTGGGCGGGGGCCTGATGTATAACTGAATACCGCACCAGGTGGCAATCCTGTTGCAATGTTCAGATTGAGTGACTGATTGTTGTTGGCATCTTTTGAATAAAAATAAAAACACTGTTCTCCTTCACATGAATAAAATTTATGATTGTATACAGTAGAATTGATTCCATTTATCCCACTAATTTCAGGAGTAGAGTTTACGTTCTTGGTTACACATAAATTATCAATACCTGCCGTCAATATTCGTTTATCGACACCACGCGCTGAATTTGCATGCTGAATTGTGTTTAACCCCGTAATCTGGACATTGGGAGGAATTAGATACGTTATAGGAGAACCAGGCATAGCCGATCCATTTTTTGAAACATGTAATTCAATTGAGTTTCCGCATTTTGATAGTTTCAGATGATATACAGAACCAAGTTTTGCAGAAATAATACTATTCATATTAATTCTAGAATTCCACTCACTATAATTATCTTTAACATGTAGTTGGAAAAATGTATTAATATTTTGATTTGAAGGGGGGCTTAACGAACCATAAAAAACTATTATACCATCTTGATTTTGATTTGTCCAATTATTATTAGGACCGCAAACTGTTGGATCCTGACAATTTGAAAGAGGGTCTAAATTTCCAGATGTTATAGATAGGGGAAGATGACCAGAATAATTATCTGTTCCGGCAGAGATTGGATTGAAATCTAAATCAATTTCCCAATCATCAATATTATTAAGAGAATATTGCAGCCTCCTATAAACTCTTTCCTCTTTACCATCAATACTTTTAACATATTTCAAGGTCCCATTCGAAATGTATATTTCATTTGAACCAGTAGCAGAATATTTTGTCCACAAGGAAGGATTTGAATAATCGTCACTTAGAATGTTGCAGGTCTGACAATAAATCGAATTCGAAAAGAGAAATATAAGAAGGTAATTGATTACAGATTTCATAGCACTTTTTTATATGTTTAGCACAATTGTATCTGAACTCATTAAATATCTAAACGAGACTTTTTAAATGCCCATTTTCGGCATTTAAACATGAAGTTTCTACCACTAATAGGAATTAAACTATTATTGATGCTTTGGGTAAGATTTAATTTAATTAAATCAACTCATCCAACTCCATCCAGCGCAGGGTCTTTTCGTCGATCAGTCGCAATACCTCACCCAGCCTCTCGGACTTTTTCTGCAGGCTGTTGTAGTCATCGACAATGGAATGAATGTCATCCTCGAGCTGTTTTTTTTCGTGTTCGAGTGCCGTGATTTCTTTTTCCAGGCCCCCGTATTCGTGTTTTTCCTTGAAACTCAGTCTTTTCTTTTGTGTTGGGGCAACTTTTTTTTCGGTGACGGCTTTCATGCTTTTCTCCTTTGACAGTCTGGCCTTCTCACGTCTATGTTCGTCGGCCTTAATTTCCCTGTAATCAATGTACGAACCAATAAAACCCCTGATGTTTCCTCCGCCTTCGAACACAAACAATTGGTCGACCAGCTTGTCCATGAAGTAGCGGTCATGCGATACCAGGATCAGGCACCCCCGGAAGCTTTCCAGAAACTCCTCCAGCTTGTTGAGGGTCAGCAAGTCGAGGTCATTGGTTGGTTCGTCGAGAATCAAGAAGTTCGGATTTTGAATAAGAACTGTCAGCAGATACAAACGGCGCTTCTCCCCACCACTCAGACGCGAGTAATACGTTCGTTGCATTTTAGGCGGAAACAAAAAGAACTGAAGAAATTCGGAGGCGGTTAATTTCCGCCCGTTTCCAAGGGTAATCACCTCGGCAATGTCTTTTAATACGTCCAGTACCCGTTTGTCTTTTTTAAGCTGCAGTCCTTGCTGAGAGTAGTATCCGAATACAGTGGTCTCGCCGATGTTCACCTTACCGGTAAATGCGGATTCCTTACCACACAATACGTTTAAAAAACTCGACTTTCCGACTCCATTTTTACCGACAATACCAATTCTTTCTCCATTTTTAAAGGTGTGGGTGAAACCCTGCATGATCACATTGTCATGGTATCTCAACGACACATTTTTCATTTCGAGAATCTTTCCCCCTACCCTCGACATTTTCACTTCAAGCTTCAATTCATCGTTTGTCGTTTTTTGGGATGCCTTATCCTTGGTTTCATAAAAGGCATCGATGCGACTCTTGGCTTTGGTGGTTCTTGCTTTCGGGCTTCGGCGCATCCATTCAAGCTCCTTTTTCAACAACTTACCTGCCTTGTCGATTTCCGTTTTGAACACCAGTTCGCGTTCGGCCCTTTTCTCCAAAAAATAGGCGTAATTGCCTTTGTGATGGTACATCCTGCCCCCTTCAAGTTCCATAATGTGATTGCAAACCCGGTCAAGGAAATAACGATCATGTGTTACCATGAGCAAGGTGACAGACGCCTGCGAGAGGTAATCCTCAAGCCATTCGATCATCTCCACATCCAGGTGGTTGGTGGGCTCATCCATTATAAATAAATCAGGATTATCGAGCAAGGTCATTGCCATGGCAAGCCTCTTCTTCTCACCCCC
>DNDT01000306.1 GCA_003487525.1 Flavobacteriales bacterium | reverse complement strand
CGGATTACAACTCATTTGAGCAATGGTGCCCATGTTCATTGTAATCAGCAACACGCTAGACCCAAGGTTGGCGGCAGCCGCAGCGGCTTCCGAACCTGCGTGTCCTGCGCCAACAACTATTACATCATATGTTTTATCGAACGTCATGAATGTTTCACGTGGAACATTAAAAAGACCGCAAATTTAGGTAAAATACTTCCCGCTCACGCATTGTCTTAATTTCCTCATCGTTTTTGTCGTTATAGCCCAATAAATGTAAAACACCATGTGCCATAACGCGATGAACTTCATCCTGAAAATCCACACTCCGTTCAGCTGCATTTTCTCTCACCCGGTCAATGCTTATATATAGTTCTCCGGAAACTCCAGGTGTGTTGCCTGGAAAAGTTAGAATGTCCGTGTAATAATCGTGGCTCAAAAATTCCCTGTTCATTTCAAGAAGCCGCTCGTCAGAAACAAACACAATGTTCAGGTCAGATAGATGCTCCCCCTCATTCTTCACTAAAAAAATTAACCAAGACTTTACCTCCTTTTGGTTGGAAAGGCTAAACTTAATATCCTCGGAAAAAAAAGAAATTTCGGCCATTGCAGCGGCCCCTCAATACGCCTTAAAAACAAGCTCTACCGTTCTGCCCTCATCAGAAAAGGTTACCCGATCAGCCAGGTTCTTCATCAGAAAGATTCCCCTTCCATCCGGTTTTTCAATATTTTCCGGGCTGGTTGGGTCCGGAACGTGATTGTAATCAAATCCCCGTCCACTATCTGTAATGGTAAAAAAATACTCATCTCCTTTGTGCATAAACTCGAGGTCGACAAACTTATTATCATCCAATTTATTTCCGTGCACAATGGCGTTATTCACTGCCTCGCTAAGAGCCACCAGCATATTGCCATAATAATCCGGGCTCAACTCATAGTCCTCGAATATGACATTTATCAAATCCTCGACTTCTGTGATATGTTCAACGCTCGATCTCAATTGAATCTTTTTTGACTCCAAAGGGGCTACCGTCATTTGGATAAGTGTTTAAAATATTCTTCTACCTTTTGCTTGTAATAACGTCTATACGTGATGTTTTCCTTCATCAACCTCTCATGTTCAGCACTACGTGAATTATAATACTCATTAAATTCCAAAAGGTTACCATTTTTTTTCATCAAACCTTCCTCCGACACCCTTTTTTCATCCGTATCTCTCTCTCTTTCAGCCTTTTCCGATTCCAAAAGTTTTGTTAAAATTTTTTCCTGACGAAGCAGAGTCTCCCGGCTGATTTCCCTGTTAACAATGTCTCTTTCAGTCTCTTCCATAAGGTCACCTAACTTTCTAAGTTCTTTGGCTTCTTTATCCGAGGAGCCTTCTTCCAACTTCCTTAATTCTTCTCTGATTTTTGCCTGTTGTGCCGCCATTTTTGCAAGGGACTCTGCTTCTGACCCCTTTTGGCCATTATTTTGTTTTCCGTCTTTTTTTCCCTCATTCATCATTTTTTTCATCTCTTCGAGTTGCTTGTTCAACTCTTTTTGAAGTTGCTGCATAGAAGAAGCCGATGGCTTTGAGCTACCGGGTTTCTGACATTGTCCCATTGACTGCATCATCTGTTTTTGAAGCTGGTCCACTATTTCGTCCAGCAACAAGGCCAGGTTGTTCAGCGCGGTCATTGAGCGCTGCTGATGCAGCGCCATTTCGCCGGCCTTTCTTTCTGTCATTGCCTTTAACGCCTTGTCTATATTCATTTTAGACTTTCCAAATTCCCGGTTCACAACCGGTTCTATTTCCTTAATTCTTTTGCCCAGTTCTTGCAAGGAGTCCTCCACTATTTTCATGCTTTCCAGGATGGCGCGTTGCTCTTTTGTCATTTCGTTAAACCTTGGGTCATCGCCCCTAAGCCCTTTCATGTCCTCCATAAGCACCTCCTGCTCAAATGACAATTCGATCAGATTCTCAAGTGTATTTCTCAATGACTGAAGGTCTTCCATGCTCTTTTCTTTCATCTGAGACTGAAGCGCCATCATCCCTTTTTTGATGGATTCCATGTTGTCCGAAGATTTCTTTTGGTTTTCCGACGCCTTCTTTTTTTGATTTTTTTCCATGTTCTCCATGGCATCTTGCATGGATTCCTCTACCTCCTTTTGCTCTTCCTCAAACTTCTCAAGATCATGTTTGTTCTCGAGATCCTGATTTTTTTCGTGGAGCGNNCTCATTGTCAATGTCTTCCTTTAACTCATCCTGATCTTTTTGCAGCTTTTCAATCTCTTTTATTGATTCTTCAAGCTTTGTCTCAAACTCCAATTGCTTGAACAATTCAAGTGTTCTTTCCAGTTCCTTTTCCAATAGATCACTGCTCATCTCCATGTCTTCCATTTCGTTGTTGAGCTTTTCCTTGCTGATTTTGTCCATCAAAGACTCCAGTTCCTTGATCTTTTCCAGTGTTTCCTCGTCCAGAATTTCCTCCATTAAACGCTGAAGCTCTTTTCTTTTTTCCTGAAGTTCCGGCGAAGCGCTCAGTTTATCTTCAAACGAGTTCTTTCGAGCATTTTTCTCCTCGATCTGATTCATTTTTTGCTTCAGGTCTTCGTTCCTGCGAAGCAAGTCTTCTATCTTCTTTTTATCGGACCAATCCAGCTCCTTCTTTTGCACCAAATCCTTCCTCAACTTTTCAATTTCCTCATTCAATTCCCTTGATTCGTCAATTGCGTTCTCAAGTTCCTTTTCTATCTGCTTTGTCAGGTCCTGTCTTTTACCCTTAAGGGCCTGCTGATTTGGCACCTCAAAATTGAACTCCCTCGATCGGGTAAATTTCTTTCCGTTCACTCCATCATTATCCCATACTTCAAAAAAACATCTCACGTTGTCGCCCTGCTCAATCTCCCAATTGTTCCAGTCAATTTCATACATAAAATCCCTTGTAAGTTCCCCCGGAACAAAGGCGATATCCCTGTACTCCAACTTTCTGTCTTCTCCCTTGTAATATCCCAGTCGAAATTGTGAAATTCCATGGTCGTCCGAATACCTACCCGTGAATCTACTCACGTTATTCAGGCTGTCTCTGCCTTCTCCGACCTCTATTTCCGGATATGCGTCCGGGGAAACCTCAATTTTATACTGAATTGAATCGCTGGACAAGCCGTTCGTGTTGGATATACTCAAAAGATACGTGGCGTCCGATCGAAAGGTGCTGTCGTAAACCGCATATCCCCCTTCGGGAAAAATCGCCTTATGCCCGTCTCCAAAATCAAATAGCACAACATCCTGCTGGCCTGATTCAACACTCCAGGTAAGTTTTGTCCCGTCCGGAACCGTGTGATTACCTATGTTCCACAACTCCTCGTTATCTTGTTTAAGGTAAGGGGGGTACTCCAGTCTTACCTTAAACTCCTTTATCGAGGGCCTTTCGATCGCTGTTACGTGGATTATTTCAGAAGAATAGCCTTCTGCATAAATGCGGAAGTTAAAATCTCCCTTAACCCGTTGTACGGTATACCCAAAGGTGTTGAAGCTTTTTTTAATGGCGGGTTCCCTGTTCCTTTCAATGTCAATAAATACCAGTTTTGGGAGCATGTCACCTTCTATGCCAAAGTCAATTTCCAATGGCTCATTGAGAACTGCTTTAATCTCGCTTGAGTTATAAATAAAATGAAATGGAGCGGGGGGCTCAATGTTCTCGTCGTAATAGATTATTCGTTTCGTTCCGTAATCAACAATTTGCGGAAAACTCAGCCCCGTTACGATTAAAAGCAATAAAACCAGTCCTGCGCCCTGCATGAATCGGATTCCTCTTTTAACGTTTGCCGACTTGTGAAAAGGAATCCTCATCACGTCGTCCGACTTTTGCCTGATGGCTGCGCGCACTAAATTTATGTTGTGGGCGCTTTGCATTTCGCTCAATACAAGCACATTAAGAAGTTTGTCGTCAATCTCCTTTACGCGCTGTCCAACCAACAGTGACAGCTCTTTTTTGCTCATCGCTCCGGCCTTTCCGTAAATTTTTAGCGCCGGTAGGACCACCAGATAAGAAATTCCCAACATCTCCAGGGCCGTGAAGGCATAAAAGAGGGTTTGCCGAATGCCGGACTCGCTTCGCAACAGAAATTCACCAACACTTAAAATCAGTGCGAGCACAGCCGTTCCCATCAAAAAAACGGCCAGCCCTTGAAGCAACTCATTTACATAAAATCTCCGCGAAAAAGATTTTAGCTCGAGGTTGNNTTAATCCTATCTAATTCCTCCCAATTGTTTGACAAGTCCACAGTTTTGATCGCTCCAAGTTCGGAAATTTTTAAATGCGACTAATTGCCGTTTAATGCAGATAAGGCAATCGCCTCAAGCTCGCGCAGAAATTCGCGCTTATCAAATTTTGGTGCAAACACATACCCGTCCACACAAATTATCTTAGTTCCGGTCTTATCGACAAATGCGTAATGCACAAACGGGCCGCCCATGAATGCGTTTTCCATGTTCCACAATCCCCTTAACTCTTTCACAAAGTGTTTGCCGATCGATAATTCCCGTGAGACCGGTTCAAACTCCTTGTAATAAGTCATATAACTTCCAGGAGAGGGGCCTTCGACAATTTTTGTCACTTCTTCTCTTTTGTTCATTAGCCACGTGCGCTCAAGTTGCTCTTTGGAATTGTAATCCGATCGATAAAAGATCAGGCCCATGCTAATCTGGTGTCCTTTTTGGTCAAAATCCTTTCTTAACCAAATCAGGTCCGTTTCTGTTTTGGCCAATACGTAATCCGCCGGAATGGCAAATGTTTCCCCAACGATCTCTTCAACCTTGCCAACGACTTTCTCGTTTTTAAGTTTCGAATAGGCCTTTTGTAACCTGGTGTATTCCTGCGACATAAATTTACCCCTGAGGCCTTCGCAATTCCCGGAAAGGATGCTGGCCGCATTCTTGTCGCTTTGCGTTATCAGGTTCAATACCAGTTGATTTTTTGCCCAAACATTTTCCTCAAACGAGTATTTGGCATTTCCCTCGTCCGGCTCTTTTCCAACGATAATAATATTTCTGGTTGTCTTAAAAATCCGGGTAAAATCCCTGGGTGTTATTTTGATAACATTAAAATACGGTTCTCTTTGGGGCAGCCCATCCTGAGTGGCAGAGAAACAACCGGAGATAACAGTGCCCGTTTCGCCATTCCACAATGAGCTGTCCATCACTACCAAAAGGTCACCATACTGACCCGTTCCTTCTGGTAACGTGTCATTTTCCATATCAATACAGGAAAATAAACTCAGGAAGATCGCAACGATAACAAGCTCGATAACTCGCATATGTTATATTACGTATTTAGGGATACGATTATTTTATCTCCGGGCTTAAGTTTCTTATAATTCAACCCTTTGTTTAGCGCTTTAATTTCATTTACCGTGACGCCTTCGTATTGTTTCGCAATATCCCACAGGGTGTCTCCCGATTTTATGGTGTGGTACTTGTACGAGGGGTTTTCCGTAATTTTTATAGCCAGCGGTGGCACGGCGTCCGGCTGTTTTTCAATCTTCCTGTCGGTGTATATTACGAGCTCCTGCCCTTCATAAATTCTTGAGCTGTAAAGGTTATTCCAGTCCTTTACCTTGCTTACGCCAACTCCATATTTCTCAGCAATGACGCCCAGGACTTCTCCGTCTTTAACGATGTGAATGTTCTTAACTCCCGATTCTTTCGCGATCAAAACGGGTTGCGCTTCAAATTCTTCCGTCTTTTCCTCAGGCGCGGAATACCCCAGAAAATATTTCCTCTCCGAAACGTATGCGTTGGATAAGGACAATGGCAGTCTAAGTGTGTGTGCCTTTTGATCGTCCGGAATTACGCCCAGTTTGTAACAGGGGTTAAGGTAGCTAAGATGATTGAAATCCGAACAAAAATATGCCGAAAGCAATCTAAGGTTCAGCGGGCCGGCAAGATTAATCGTGTCTGTGATAAGGCTCAGACTATCGGGGTAACGCGGTGCCAATCCGTGGTCTTTACCGAAATTCATGGCATAATTGACCGCAATAAAGGCAGGAACGTATCCCCTTGTTTCTCTTGGAAGCCAATTTCTGATTTCCCAATAGGTCTTTTTTCCTCCAGAACGTCGAATGGCTTTGTTTACGTTGCCCGGACCACAATTATAAGCGGCAATCACAAGCTCCCAATTTTCATAAATCCGATACAGATCTTCAAAGTACTCGCACGCTGCCTCCGTAGCGGCGTATAATTCGTACCTCTCGTCAACATATGAGTTAATTTCAAGTCCGTATTCCTTGCCCGTGCGGTACATAAATTGCCATAACCCGCCGGCTCCGGCACGACTTCTTGCCTTAATGTTAAGCGCCGATTCAACGACGGCCAGGTATTTAAACTCAATGGGTAAATTGTGCTTATCGAGTATTTCCTCGAAAATAGGGAAGTAGTACTCAGAAATACCCATACAGTTCTCTGTTAGCTCTCTTTTTTTGTAGACATATAGATTAATAAATGCCTTGGTATACTGATTGTAGGCCAGATCAAAGGGGCTTAATTTGTTGAGTTCATTCAGGCCAGACCTGTACATCGAGTCTATGGCCGCTTCGCTCAAATCCATCCTTACGCTTTCCGCGGAACCGGAATGCTCCAGTATTCTCTTAAAATAGAGGTTGATAATAAAAGAATCCAGGTGATCCACGTAAACATTCAGCTCTTCCTCGTAGTTAACAATTATTGTATCGGGTTGAGGCAATTCGACTAATGAGTCCGAATTTATTATTGTTATTTCCTGTCCAAGTACAACATTAACCTGAAGGCAGGCGAGTAAAACAAGTGTCGTTACTATTCCCTTTTTCATTGTGTGTATAAAACTCTGCATATTGATTGTTCATTATGCACTAAAAAGACGCAATCTTCAAACCAACTATTGTTCATTTTACCTGAACACATCCAAATTAACTCATTTTCCTTGTTGTTTCTTTCATTTATTGAACTACAAAAGGATAAACCAATACAAAATTATTTAGGTTATTCGGAATTCCTTAAAAACGAGATCGCTTTCTGGCTATCGGTTCGCGTGACTTTGGAAGCTCGAACGACGGATGCGCGTTGAAAAATTAAGGTTCGTTACTCAGACTTCTTTTCAATGTTCTTGTCCTCGTCGTCCGACCCCTCTTTGGTGGCGTCTTTAAATTCCCGGATCCCTTTCCCCACGCCCTTCATCAGTTCCGGAATTTTTTTTGCACCAAATAATAAAATTACAATAGCTATGATAATGACAACTTGCCATGGACCTATCATGCCTAGAAGAATGCTGAGAGTCATTTAATTGATTTGTTTCAAAATTAGTAAATCTTTTGACTTCTAAATTTTAGCTGACTTTTCAAAATCCTTATTTTCTTGATTATTTATTTTATTTTGCCTTTTACTCAAAGTAATCAATGTATAAGGCACTTCCTGTTGTGATCTTTTTACTGTTGGCATGTACGCAACAGACCCCGATAAAGGAGTCCGATGCATTGAAAAATTCGGCGTTACACATGGGTGAGTGGCTGTTTAACCTTGAGATTGACGGTGGTTTTATTCCTTTCAATTCTGTTTTCGCAAATACCGAAGAAGGGCTTCAATGGTCTGTTGTAAATGGTGAAGAGCAGATTAATGTAAAGGAAATCACCATTGCGGGCGATAGTATTAAGATGCAAATGCCTTTGTTTAATTCGCGTTATGAAGGTGTTATTGATTCGGACACCACAATTCACGGGTATTGGTTCAATACAAACAAAGGGCTGGATTACAAAATTCCCTTTGTCGCCCGTTATGGAATTAAAGAGCGATTTAAGGTCTCTAATCAAATCTCACAGGATATTTCCGGAAAGTGGGAGGTTTTTTTCAGTCCGGATTCGGTGGATTATTGCAAAGCCGTCGGTTTATTTAAACAGGTTGGGGCGAATGTAACGGGCACATTTTTAACCGAAACAGGTGATTATCGTTACCTTGAAGGAATTGCTTCCGGCAATCAACTGCAACTTTCTTGTTTTGATGGTTCACATGCTTTTTTATTTTCGGCATCACTTGATGAAAATGGAATTTTAAACGGTGATTTTTGGTCGGGCATACACTGGCACGAAAAATGGAGAGCAAAAAGAAATGCCGATGCTGAATTAACACACCCGGATTCATTGACGTTTGTTAAGGAATCCTCGCATGTTTCAAGACTTTCTTTTACCGGAATCAATAAGGAGCCTTATGCCCTGGATGCTCCGGAACTAAAAAATAAAGTTTTGATTATCCAGATACTGGGATCCTGGTGTCCGAACTGCGCCGATGAAAGTCGGTTGTTTTCGGAAATATACAAGACCTACCATAAAAACGGATTGGAAATTGTAGGTGTTTCATATGAGAAATCCGATAATATCGATGAGGCCATTGTTCAAATCAAGCATTTTAAATCTCAAATCGGAGCGCCGTACACGTTTGTTTATGGGGGCAAAGTCGAAAAAGGAGCTGCTTCAAAAGATTTTTATATGCTAAGCGAAATAACCTCTTTTCCAACGGCTGTATTTGTGGATCGCAATGGAAAAATTCGCAGGGTTCATACCGGTTTTTATGGTCCGGGAACCGGAGAGTATTACACCAGGTACAAGAAGGATTTAATCTCCTTTCTTGAGGAATTACTGGGAGAATCCGTTAACAGCTGATTTTAACGACGCGCCCTGTGTGCCTTCCGCCTTCGAATTTCGTATTGAGAAATTCATTTAAT
>DNDT01000481.1 GCA_003487525.1 Flavobacteriales bacterium | reverse complement strand
CCTCTTTTTGTTACAAAATTTAAAATACCGCCATGGCCATTTTCATCTCCCGGATACCAGTTTTGAACCGTTGAATATTTTATTTCCGCATCGTCCAAAGCGATCAGCTCGACAACGGCCGCATGAAGTTGATTTTCATCTCTCATGGGAGCCGTGCAGCCTTCCAGATAACTCACGTAAGAGCCCTTGTCGGCAATAAGTAAGGTTCGCTCAAACTGACCGGTGTTGGCTTCGTTTATCCGGAAGTAGGTCGATAGTTCCATGGGGCATCGGACACCTTTTGGGATGTAACAAAAAGAACCATCCGAAAACACCGCCGAATTGAGGGCCGAATAAAAATTATCGGTCATGGGAACGACTTTTCCAAGGTATTTTTTTACCAGGTCCGGATGATTTTTTACGGCTTCACTAAAAGAACAGAAAATAATTCCGAGCTCCATGAGCGATTCCTGAAAAGTGGTTTTTACCGAGACACTGTCCATGACCACATCAACGGCGACCCCTGTCAGGCGTTTTTGCTCGAGCAACGAGATTCCCAGCTTTTCGAATGTTTTTAGCAACTCGGGATCGACTTCATCCAGGGACTCCAGTTCCTTTTTCTTCTTGGGGGCGGAATAGTAACTGATGTTTTGAAAATCGGGGCTTTTGTAGTTGAGATGAGCCCATTTGGGTTCGGACAGTGTTTTCCAGTGGCGAAATGCCTTGAGTCTCCATTCCAACAACCATTCGGGTTCATTTTTTTTGGATGAAATGAATCGAACAATGTCCTCGTTCAATCCCCTGGGGGCCGTTTCGGACTCAAAATCAGAAACAAAACCGTACTTATACTCCGATGAGGTTACCTCCTTTAATATATCGTCTTCTTTTTTTTCCATTGAATTTTGCGCTTAGACAGCGAAACTTTCTCCGCATCCACATGTTCTGGATGCATTTGGATTCCTAAAGCTAAAACCTTTTCCGTTCAATCCGCCTTCGTATTCAAGAACGGTGCCTACCAAATAGAGCATGCTTTTTTTGTCGACCACGATTTTAATCCCCTTATCCTCGAAACTCTTGTCGTCTTCGTTCATGGTGTTGTCAAAATCGAGGTTGTACATTAATCCGGAACATCCGCCACCCTTCACACTTACGCGGACAAAAGCGCTCTCGCCGTGCGAACCCTCACGTAACAGGCTTATTAATTTTTCCTTGGCTTGATCTTGTACTTGTATCATATTCTATTTAGATTAATTCTAAATAAGCAAATTTACGGCAAAAATACAGATTGCAGCTCATTCTACCATGACTTTGAGATCGGGATTTCCATTTTTTAGGGTAAAAAATGTGTGGAATCTTTAGTTTTGCACCGAAACACAACTACTTTGGAGAATCCTGCAGAAAAACAACCCACCCCGCTGAGTGAACTCGGTGAGTTCAAATTGATTGAGCGACTTACGAAAAAACTGACTTCCAGAAACAAGAACGTAGTCAAGGGTATCGGGGACGATGCCGCCGTCATTAAAACCGGTGGCAAAGAGGTTTTGCTGGTTACCTCGGACATGCTTTGCGAAGGCGTTCATTTTGACCTGCTTTACTCGCCTGCCATGCACCTGGGTTACAAGGCGGTGGTTGTCAATCTATCCGATATTTTTGCCATGAACGGAGAACCACAACAAGTTACGGTCTCTCTTGGTTTGTCCAACAGGATGTCTGTTGAGTTTTTGGAAGAACTCTACAAGGGCATGCAACTAGCCTGTGAACAGTACAACGTCGAAATAGTTGGAGGAGACACCGTTTCCAGTCAATCCGGGCTGGTGATATCGATTACCGCAATGGGGACAGCCGGTGAAAAAGAAGTGACATACAGATCCACCGCAGGGGAGAATGACCTGATTTGTGTCAGCGGTGATTTGGGAGCTGCCTACATGGGGTTGCAGCTGCTTGAACGCGAAAAAACCATTTTCGAATCCGATAAGGGAATTCAACCCGATTTAAGTGGAAACGATTACATCCTCGAAAGACAGCTGAAACCCGAGGCCCGAAAGGATGTGATTGCGGCCTTGAAACTGGCAGGAATCAAACCGACCTCCATGATCGACATCTCGGATGGCTTATCCTCGGATCTGCTTCACCTGACAGAGGGTTCGGGAATCGGAGCAAACATTTACGAAGAAAAGATACCCATTGATCCTGCCACGGCAATGATGGCGGAACAATTTAATATCGGACCGGTTACAGCGGCCTTGAATGGCGGGGAGGATTACGAACTGCTTTTTACCATCGACCTGAAAGATCATGAAAAAATAGCCGAAATCCCGGGAATCAGCATTATTGGCCATATGACAGGAAAAAATGAAGCGGCCAACCTTGTGACAATCTCAAATACCGTGGTTCCGATCAGAGCTACCGGTTGGCAGGCATTCGGGAACGAATAGCCATTTGTTTGCGGCAACGCCCACTCGTCAATCGGGAGTGCCGAAATGCAGAATTAGTTTAATTTCACATATAGGGAACTGTTATGCGTTTTACACAACATTTTGGCTTATTCGTTATCGCAACATTTTGTGTGCCTTTTCTCTTTGCGCAACAGCTATTTTTTCAGCATTACTCTGAAAAAGACGGTCTGGATGCCGGAGTGATCACCTCGGTCGAGTGGGCCGAAGGCGGACTCTATGTTGGTTCAGATCAGGGAATCTATAAAAAAACAGAATCCAAAAGATTCAAAAAAATTGGGTTTTCGAATGAGCCCGAAAAGTACATTACCCGTTTGGATAATAATGCAGCCGGCCGCACCTGGGCCTGCAATGCAAGTGGCCATATTTATCTTGTTTCAGGAGAAAAATTAACCGAGATTTCCCTTCCCAAGGGATTGAAAAAATTGCTTTCCGCATCGCTTGTCGATCAGGTCGAATTTATCAATAACAGCTACTACATTTCGGCCATTATCGGAGGAGGGATTTTTCAGGCTCGGGGCGATGCCTACAGTACATTGACAGACTCGCTGAGCAAGGCACGCTTTCTGGTTTTGGAACTGGCAAATGGCGGTTTGATAAGCGGATTGTCGGAAGCGAGCCAGGACAACGATGAACTTATGGTGAAATTTCGAAACGGCCAAGGCCTGGAATTCATGCTTTCTGAAGAGCATTACCACAGCAAAAGCGTGGTGACCAGATTGTCGGAGGATCGATACGTGTTTTCCCGTGGAAGAGAGGTGATCATCTTTAATCAACGGGGCGTGCTGGAGCGACGGTTTTGCGATGCAAACGTTGAAAAAATTCTTCAGGATCGCGAAGGCAAAATCTGGATCGGGTTTTCCGAGGGCGGGTTGTATTGTTTCCCAAGTGGTGAATTGAGCAGCAATAATTACAGCAGGTACCTTGCGAGAAACACTGTCTACGACATGACGCAGGATGGCAGAGGCGATTTGTGGTTTGCCACGTCCGACGGATTGTTTTCCCTTCCAAAACTTGAAGATGCGGTATATGTCGCTCCGGTATTTTCGGAAAAAACCAATA
The DNA here is from genome assembly GCA_003487525.1 of Flavobacteriales bacterium. Lineage (GTDB taxonomy): Bacteria > Bacteroidota > Bacteroidia > Flavobacteriales_E > Vicingaceae > UBA11591. The sequence continues at coordinate 92 of DNDT01000481.1, read as the reverse complement.
CGCTTGAAACAACCGTAAAAGTTGAAGCAGAAACAACGAAATCGCTGAGTGTTGAAGCAATGTCGCCATTTATCGTGTTCGACAATTCCCGC
>DNDT01000338.1 GCA_003487525.1 Flavobacteriales bacterium | reverse complement strand
CAGGGTAACCCCCGCTGATAAACCAAGGAATTTTAAAAATTTTCGACGAGTGGATTGTTCTGATGACATAAGAATTGGGTCTTAAAGAATAGTTATTGGTAAGGATAAAAGTAGGACAATTTCGCATATCTACAAAGGATAAAAAGCATCCTGACCTCGATCTGCAAAAAATGAATCCGAAGCATTTAATTGAGATTGTATCGCCTTTTTATTTGCTAATTTTGACGCTTCACATAACAACGTCTTATCTCATTAAAATGAAGTTCAAATCTTCAATTGCAGTCACATTATTGATCATATCGATTAGACTGGCATCTGCTCAACAAAGCCTGCAAATATCAAACATTCAGTGGCCACTGTTAAACTACACCATGTGTACTCAATCTGATGTTTATGTGAATATTATAAGAAGCTGTTACAATTCCACGTATACAGGAGCAACTGTGGTGGTAAGTGGTTTCAATATTACCGTTGATGTAAACTACACGGTTGTAGCACCTTGCAATCCTATTTTGGATTTTCCCGGATATCAGATTTCTTTGGGCCTGTTACCCGCCGGCACATCCGCAGTAACGGTTAATGCAAACATGAACAGTGTTTTGCAATCAACCATGGGCTCCTCCCTCACCGTGAACGTAGGGAATTGCTGCCAATCCATAGCGGACGCCGGACCAAACACACATATATGTGACACGACCGGATTTCAATTAAATGGCAACGCACCACCCTCCTTTTCAACAGCTAACTGGACCGTTGTTTCAGGAAGCGGAATAATAAGCAATGGCACTTTGCATAATGCTACCGTAAGCAATTTATCTTATGGCCTTAACAGGTTTGCCTGGTCCATGTCGGACTCTACCTGTGCTACTTCCGATACCGTCAACGTACGGAATTTGGAAACCCCATCAACGGCTGTAACAGAGGCCGATAAGTTGTCTTGTTACGATTCGGTGACAATCAACGCGAATGTACCCACAGTGGGTATTGGAACCTGGAAATCATATACGGCAGGGGTAAGTATTTTTCAGAAAAATGACCCAAAAACAATACTCACAAATTTAAATTCAAGCAATCTTTTGACATGGACCATCACGAACGGAATTTGTCCTTCTTCAGTCGATACATTGAAAATAGAATATAACGAAGTGACTGTAGCTCCTGTTATCACTGCAAACAACCTGACCCTTAGTTCGAATACCGCCCCCTCGTATCAATGGTACAAGGACGGAAATCCCATTGCCAATGAAACGAGTCAGACATACCAGGTTTCGGCAAATGGTGTTTATTCGGTTTATTCGGTTTTTCCGGGATGTACCAACGGTCTGTTTTCAAATGAAATTACCTTTGGTTCTGTCGGGGTCAGTGAAGAAGAATCATCCGCACTTCGCATTTATCCGAATCCGGCTTCCGAAATTCTGTATTTGGAAAAGGAAAGCGGACTAAATGGAGAAATCACGATTTACAATCCGGAGGGTCGGCAAGTCTATAAATCATCTGTAATAAATGAAACCCGAATTAAAATTGACCTGTCATCTTATCTGATGCCCGGTGTTTATTCGGTATCGTACCGCGAATCGAGTGGAAAGGAAATTCGAAAAGCAGTCGTCTGCATAGGAGACTAAACACGAATTTCCATTGAAAATTCGCTCATTTTTTTATCATGATCCGCCTGGATGTTTTGTGTCCGCTAACAAATAAAGCAACATACGTACCGGTCTTTAAATCAGACACATCAACCACTTCTTGTTCGGCATTAATCACTTTATCAAGGATTAGTTCGCCAAACACGGAATAAAGTTGCAGTCGAATATGCCCGGACTCTGCCCTAATGAAGATACGGTCCCCGAAAGGATTGGGATACGCAATTGGTTCAAACCTTTCTGCCTGTTCATCCACTCCTACGGTATTAATATCACAGAAGCCGAATTCGGCCGAAAGTGCTGATTCGTAAACATGTTCATTACCCCGGAAAAAGCAGGTCAACTCTCCTTGATTGTATAAGTCCCCGACGGCTCCGCCACTGTTTATCAGTAATGTTGATCCAACACCTTCCATCCACTCGGCCCTTGCCTTCATTCCGGTGCCATCCTTGGGCCCGGACAAGTAAAACATTCTTGTAGTCCCGCTTTTGATTGTTCTTGTTGCAATGGAATCCAATGTGAAATATCCCACTGAATCATCTACCGGCGTATTTGGGTTAAACAACAACATCGAATCGCCAACCGCCAATGAAAAATCATATATCAGGATATCCTGATTTGCTCGAAATCCACCTATTTGCCGGTAATAGAATTTTCGGCTGACCGTATCCTCTCTTAAAAACGCATTGCCATTAAAGTGAAATCCATCCAGAATTTTATATGAATTACCCGCCAATACGGTATCCTTACTCACGTAATACCCGTCAGAGTCGAAACCGAAATAATGGTTGGTAAAGTACCAGGTGCAGGAGTCCGCTAAGATGGGTTTGTATCCTTGAGAAAAACACGGGTTATTCACTAAAAAAAAGATCAGACTTAATGCGTTGACATACTTCATTCTAAGGAATTAGAGGTTGAGAAATCAAAAATAGTGAAAAGCATAATAAGGAGGCTTAAGGTAGTTCAGCTCTTACTATTTGTCCGTGTCTTAAACAAGATGACAAGGATTAATACGTGGCTCACAATTACCATAGTCATGTAAACCGTCACAATGAACAGGGCAGATCCCACAGGTATGTTCATTACTCCAAAGGAGATACCGGTAACAAAGGCAAGCAACATATCCGACAAACCGATCAGGCTGAACAGCCACACGGCGACGCGTCCACCTCTGATCTTATGCCAAACCAATGTAACAGCGAGCAAGGCAAATAATGCACTGATAAAGTGCCCATAGGCTAAAATTTCTGCAGCAATGACCGGGAAGGCAATTGAAACCTGACCCGGCATTAGCAGGGCCAAGGGCATAAACCTGAAGCATTGGATAAGCAAATAGGGGACCAACGCCCTGTCCCATTGAATTTTATTTAACGCAGGATATACATAACCGATTGAAATCAATGTGTAAATCAGGAGTGAAAAAACAAAGAGCGTACTTCCTATAACAAATGGTGTCATTCCCGGTAAATTACACGAATACAAATTATTTGGTTAGTTGCTTATTTGGTTATTTGGTTATTTATCCTTTTGAAGGTTAGTTACACCATTCCCCATTTACACCTCATCCCTCAATCTAATCCCGTCATCGTCCATGCTGATTTTATGCTGCTTGTATAGTGAACCCAGCGACTTTTTAAACGCTTTTTTGCTCATCCCGAATCTGAGGTAGATCTCATCGTGTGAACTCTTGTCGTTCAGACCTAAGTGTCCTCCGCCTGCCACGAGAGCCTTGTAAATCGCTTCTGTATTTGCATCGTTGTAATTGGCATATCCAATTGCCTGAAGGGAGATATCCAGTTTATTGTCCGGTCTGATTTTCTTTATGTAGCCTTCCGTTTTCTCTCCAACATTCAGTTCCCTGTAGATATCGGCTCTATAGACAAGTCCCTTGTGAATTTGATTTACGATGACCGTGTAGCCAAGGTCTGTTTTTTGCATTACCAATAAATCCACCTTTTCTCCCTCCTTGACGGTGAGCGGATCATTTTTCAGGTACTTGTCGATTTTATTGCTCGCGAAAAGCCTGTCGGTAATTCTGTCAAGGTCCAGGTAAACAATGTACCACCTGCCTTCCTGCATCTTTTGACGCTGCTCCCGGAACGGAACCATCAGATCCTTTTCAAGTCCCCAGTCCATAAATGCACCCACCTGAGATACGGAAACCACCCTTAAAAAGGCAAACTCGTGCAATGCAATCTTTGGAATGATGTTGGTGGCTACTCTCCGCTCATCGTAGTCAAGGTATACGAAGACCTTGATTATATCTCCAATCCTGAACTTTTTAGGGCAGTATTTCTTAGGGAGCAAAACATCCGAGCTCACTTCACCGAATCCTTCACCCACCTCCTCAAACTCAGACTCATCAAGGTCCTTATCGTCCTCTGAATCGGAAATACCCAGCACTCTTTTGTCATGGGCCTTTCTCTCTTCGATTTCAGATTCGGTCACCTTCTCTTTCCGCTCTTCATCGACCGTTGTTTGCACTTGAACCTCATTTCCCAGGTACAAACCCACGCTTGTTTCACGCAGTATGGTCAATTCGTGGTATTTTCCTATTTCGAGCAGGGACATGAATCAAAGGTAGGGTAATTCTTTATAAAAGGGAAGGTGTAACGGGTATCGGGGAACGGGGAATTAGAGATTATCGTGAATTGATGCCACGGAAAAAATTGCAACTCATAGAATTCCATCTTTTTTTTTTGCAATTTCTCAATATTATGTATCTTAGGTCTTGCTAATCAATTAAATACATCAAAACCTACGCCGATGCCTAATATTGAAGTCAATATGATTGCTGTTCTGGTTGCCGTGGTGGCAACTTTTTTTCTTGGATTCATCTGGTACACTCCTCTTTTTGGAAAAATTTGGGCGCGCGAAATGGGCATGGACCAAAATGAAAAGCCCAAAACAGGTCAAATGATCAAGGGAATGGTCATTATGGTCATCGGAAATTTCCTGATGGCATTCGTACTCGGACATGATATTTTGGCATACAACCCGGTTTCATGGGGTCTCCCTCCTTCTGAAGCATCTGCCCTTTCCACTGCCGGGATGGCCTCTTTCTTTACCTGGCTGGGGTTTTTCCTGCCTCTTGACCTCAACTCCGTAGCCTGGGAGGGCAAATCATGGACCTTGTTCGCCATAAACACAAGTTACCACCTCGTCATGCTCTTTGTGGCTTCCATTATTCTGGTCAACATGTGAACAAAGATCCGTAAACCGGTTAAAAATTTAATTTCCCTAACCTACCTTTGAAAGGGCTTCCACTTGGAGGCCTTTTTTTAGTTCCTTTCAACATAAGTACGGTCACCTGATTTGTGCAATTCCATAAATTCGCGGTATGAATCTAAATCCTGTTTTTCTTCTTTTTGCGTTGCCGGTGCTCTTTTCTTGCAATAACTCAGATCCGAAATCCGAAAAGGAACGGGCTTGTTTTTATCAGGAAACCATGCTGGGATTCGAGTACATTGTAAACGATCACTACAACAGGTACAAGGAAAC
>DNDT01000139.1 GCA_003487525.1 Flavobacteriales bacterium | reverse complement strand
ATTTCGACTTCAGCACCAAGCATGTTCATGGTTATCAGGCTCAGCTCTTCCGAATTATACGTCGAAGGCAGTGTAATTACTGCTTCGTCAGTAATCGGATTGGGATGAATCTGCAGTTCTTTCAATATATATTCCGCCAATCCGATTCCGTAAATGTTAATATCCTCGCAATAGGGTGCACTGCTTCCATTGACATTAGTGGCAGTCAGGCATACATTGTGAATTCCATTGTTTTTGTAGGTATATGTAACATTTTGAATAAACACATTTGGTCCAACCGTGTCAGCCAGATTCCATTGCCAGCTGGTCGGAGGCCCGATAGACTCGTCCCTGAACGAGATTTTCGGAAGCGCACTGTCATTATAAGTGAAATATGCGGTCGGAATTACTTTCTTGATTTCAATTGTATCGCAAATAGTATCGCTTCCATAACTGTTTGAAACGGCCAGGCAAACCTCGTATTTTCCATTTTCAATATAATCGTGAATCGGATCTTTTGTGGTTGATGTATCACCATCACCAAAGGTCCAATACCAGGTTGTGGGATCATTGCTGGACAAATCTCTGAAATTAATTTTTGGATCCTGCACCATTATCGCCTTAAAATCCGCTCGTGGCCAGGGATAATCAACAACCAGTCCCAGCATAAAATCTTCGGTCAGAAGGTCCCTGTAACCGGCCCATCCCGTTCCGAGGACTTCGATCATTCTTCTGGAAATCGGAGGATCGGTATCTCTTCCCAGTGCTATTCCGGTACCACCCATATACCAGAGCAGGTATACACCGCCGCTGTTAAGAATGATACTCTTTGAAAGGTGAGATACGGTTTTATACGAATTTATCGTTATTCCGCTTGGTGGAACAAAAACAGAATCCAATACGGTGCCCTTGGTCCCGTTGGGTCCATTGTCGTCGTATATCACGGCATAGAAACCAACTCCGGATGTATTGGCCGTGATAAAAAAGCGCGAACTGTTGATTTTAACAGGGTATGTAGGTGGCTCTATGTACACCGCAATTCCCCCGTTTCCGCCATTCCAGTTGAGACCCGTGCCGTTGGCTATTCCATCGGTGAATTCCAGGGTCATCAATCCGGCTGCGGTGTCAACAGCTACTATTTCCTGCTGGAGTTTATTGTTTGATGGTACGATATCCCCGGGTATTCCGGTTACATAGGTTACGTTCGTATACCTGCCTGCGGCAGTTACAACCAGCGAATCAGAGAAATTTACCGTAACATCGGTATTTGGAGCAAGCGGTCCTGCAACAGCACCTCCGCTGGCAACCACCGTGCCATTGCTCGCAAACACGGTATCTTTTACTAGAAACATATTTAGATTCGTGTTTCCGAAATTCTTCACATTGGCAATCATAGGGTAAGGAGCTGCATCCTTCTTGATAAAGATTCCGCCGTTCGCTTCGTTGTCATTCCAGTTTATACCTCCATCCACACTCTGAAAACTCGGGCTTTGGTGGTAGTAAAATTTAATGGTGTAATTTGAAGGTGGAAGTACATCTGTAAATGGATTTAGTCCTATAACACCGGCCACATTTTCTATTCCTCCTATATTATCAAGTGTTGTTTGAAGACCGAGGTTTGTCGAAATGTAGTTGAAGGTTATCGAGCTGTCAACCGTACTCAAGATAATTTGAAATGAATTTTGCCCTGTATACGTCGGTGCGGAAGAGTACCAATAAGGTACGTCCACAAACGATACACAAAGGGTATCCGAGGTCTGATAATAATAACATTTTCCCGGATTGCCGACACCGGAAAAATTAAGGTCAGACAAGAGACAGGCGATGTAATTATTTGCGCCTGCCGGATCGGGAATCATCGAAGGAAATGGAGATGAAATATTATCTCCATTAAAGCTCAGGTAACCATTCGAACCGATCCAGAATTGGGTTGGACTATACCAGTAATATCTGAATCCGTTTGTTAAGGCAAAAGGTCCGACAACATTATCGTCAGCGAGTCCAACAACAAGCGTCCCTTTAACACTAATATCGTACCATGAATAAACCGGCGGACTAACGGTATGCAAACTATTTTTCCAGGTATATCCAAAGGCATCCGGACCACCTGATGTTTGAGCGTTTCCGAATATTACAAAAGATAAAAGCGCGAAAAGAACACTTAACTTTTTCATAACTAAGAGTTTAAACAGACAGCGTTAAAGACTAAAGATACTAAGAATTATTTTTAAAACAAGATGGTCAATTTGCACTAAGCTTGCCTAAAACTCGAAATAATCAAAGTCAAGAATATATCGGGATTTTATTCCGGAAATACCACTCATCCGAATCATTCCGAATGATGAATAATTTAAGGCATTCCGATCAGAAGGGTAAACCCCGGGAAAAAGGTTTTAAAATTGTCGGAAAAATACAACTCGCCCCTGAAATCAAAAATTTTCCATGAGGTTCCATAGTAGGCTTTAAACGTGTTTTCACCAAATATCTTTCCCTGATCGGAAATCAGGTAAGCGAGTCCCCCGCCA
>DNDT01000327.1 GCA_003487525.1 Flavobacteriales bacterium | reverse complement strand
CTGACCAACCTCGGCAGGAGCAGCCCGTGCGTTTGGTGCAGGTTGTTCAACCAAGGAGTCTTCTGTGTAATTTCCACTCATCCCCTTTATTTTATCCCTAACTTTTCAAAATTGCCCCAGCCATGTCAACCAATGTTGATGCCAAGTAGAGAAGCCACCAAGCTGGAAACAAGCGGTGCTAAAGTCACCATTCCAGATTTCAAATTTTGAGTTACTCCAACGTTAGTTTGTAGAAGTTCATCCAACGATTTACGTTTCTCGACTGTCTCTTTTAATTCTGTGATTGATTTCAGAGGATAAATATTATCACGCAAGTTTCTACTTGATTCAGACAAAGCTAAATGAGTGGGGATGTATACAAGCAGCAGCATAATGGTAAATATTAATCCAAAGATAATTACATAGCTCATAGGATACGTTTGTTCGATTTGCGGATTTATTGCTACTAAGTTGGCGCGGGTTGCTGCGGCAATCAGGGGTATCATACTTAAAAGTGCACCAGCTAAGACCAGCGAAGCTTGAAGAAGGCTTCTGTGCAACCGCATTTCGTTTACCAAATTTAAAAGCTGATCATCATTGAGCGTTGAAACTTGGACCTGCACAAATGTTTCGTCAGCACAGGAATGGATAAGAATCATGGTTAAAGCTGCCGGCAGAATAGCCAGGAAAGAATATCCGATCATAAAAGAGATTCTTGGTAAATGTCCTCGCGGGAAATACTCATAAATACCTATGTCAACGGAACGAATCACCAGGAACAGCAAGAACACAATAACTGCTGCAAATATGCTAATAACAAAAAGTTTGAAGATCTCCTTCCCGGCACTGACCTTGTTTTTGTTGATATACCTTCCAAAGAAACCAATCAACATTCCCCAGGTTGGGATAAGGGAAATCGTTATCAGGCAGGATGTGAACATCATCAAAAAGACCAATATCCAATATGACATGGGTTGACTAAAGGCTTGCCCCACGGCATCGTCGGGCTTGGGATGATTGTAAATAAACAAAGAATAGGCTAGTATTCCACCAAAAACTCCAGCACCAAAGACATTAATTGGTGATAGATAGCGCGATAAAGGTTTTTCGTTCATAAGTATTCCTTCATTTGTAGAATATGTCCCTATCTCTCTTGACCTTTCCTAGCTAAATCAAGCAGGCTTATTTTCTACCTTCCATTTTTCGAATAAATCGTCGAAATGTTTCTGGTGTTCAACAAAGAACCGGTCGAAATTATCGAAGGCGTTTTGCACTAATGTTTCGAAGCGTTCTTGTGTGACGACGCGTTTGACCACCGAAATGTCAAACGGTCCAATTTTCTCTGGCAGCATTCGATATATGGTGTCGGCTATCTTTTTCTTGTCGCTGCCGGAGATACGCAATTGGATTTCATCGATACTTTTTTCGCTGAGACGATAGGCAGCCGAGATGCCCTGAAATATTAGTGGTAGTAGCGCTGCCTCAATCTCTGCTTCAAAAGGGTAACCTTGTTTTTCACTTTTGAGTTTAGGATATAAAACCACCCCCAAGGCAAATAAAGCACTGGTCACAGCAATACCTAACAACAACATTGTCCATGCGTTTTGGTCCATTGTTATATTCCTTTCACTGATTCCAAAAAGTAGAAATAAAAGGGACTGTCATACTATGGACAAACATGATATCCCCCACAAAATTTATAAAGCCTAGACCCATCGCCACCAATCCCCAGATGACACAGTTTCTTGTTTTCTATGATTTCATTATAGGTCGGAAAAATGGAAAGTCAATAACGAATTTCTGTCCGTAAGCCCCATCAGCATCCGTAAGCCGACATCTTCACACCTCCACCACCCGCGGACAGTGACACCCCGCAGCCCGTACAAATCCGTTCCCGTCCGCGCGAAGCGTCCGATTCATAGTCCGTTTAGACCTCCACCTCGCCGCTGACCACGCCGCGGACAGGGACTCCCCGCAGCATGGACCAATCCGTTCCTGTCCGCGAGTCCGTGGCATAGTCCGTTTAGACCTCCACCTCACCGTTGACCAACCACGGACAGAAGCAGTTCGCGCGTTTGGCGCAGCATGGACAATTCCGTTCGCGTCCGTGAGTCCGCCTGCCATCTTTAGGGGGTGTCATAGTCCGTTTAGACCTCCACCTCACCGCTGACCACCCGCGGACAGTAACACCTCGCCCGTTTGCCGCAGGTTGGACAAAACGGTTTCATCTTCATACCTCCACCTCACCACTGACCAACCTCGGCAGGAGCAGNNTCGCGCGTTTGGCGCAGGTTGGCATTTTTCTTTTCTAGCACTTCAACTAACTGAGCGAACTCAGAAAGTTCTTTGCCCAATTTATCCATAATATGATGAGGTGGAAGAGCAAAGTGTATTTCCTTTATTCTGAATAATGCTAATTTTGGTTGCGATGTACCTACAACCCTTGATGCGATTTGTTCTTGACCATCCGCGCTTTGCAGAAAATGAAGCAGAAAATATTTATTAACTTCTGTTTTTATATTACATATCTTTGCTGCATTTTCTGTGAGATTTGAATTTGAGTAGTCTGCTGGAACAATTCCAACACGCCCAATAGTTCCAGCAATGCTAATGTATATGTCATCACTCATTATTGTGTAATTTTTGACCGCTTGAAAAGTTTCTTCATCAATATATTTAATGTCATCTCTGCTTAGTCCTCTGTCAGTAAAGTCTTTAACCCTCAAATACGGATGATCTGTGATTTTTTCAATTACACCGTGATCCTTTGGTAATCTTTTCCCGCCCTTAACGTCTGCAATATCACCTAATTCTATAATCTTCCACCCCTCAGGCAGGGACTCTTTGTCCACCTTCCCGAACCACTCTTGATAAATCGCTTGCGCCATTTGTTCCAAAATGCGGATGCGGCGCGT
>DNDT01000094.1 GCA_003487525.1 Flavobacteriales bacterium | reverse complement strand
GCAGAAAGCTGACCCCAGAAAAACGATTTGACCGGACTCATACCCTTTCTCCGAAGTGGAATTGCAACTGCCACGCCTTCGGGAAAATTCTGTATTCCAATACCGAGGGTTAGTGCGACTGCAGCACCTATTTCAGCACCCGGCAGACCTGACGCAACCGCGCCAAAGGCCACCCCGATTGCCAGTCCTTCGGGGATATTGTGAAGGGTGATGGCCAAAACCAATAAAATTGTACTGTCCCAATCGGTATCAATGCCTTCTTTTTGAGAAATTTTTGAATTGATGTGTAAGTGAGGAATAAATCTGTCCAACNNCCCATTTTGGAAAAGGTCCGCTTTCAGATAGTTCGATCGCAGGGGCCAACAGCGACCAATAGCTCGCAGCAACCATGACTCCCCCGGTAAAACCAAGCATTGTGTCAAACAACTTACGGGACATGTTTTTAAACGGAAAAACCAGTGAGGCTCCGGCGGCAGTTACCAACCAGGTAAACGTAGTGGCAAGAAATGCCTGCATTACGGGATGAAGGGAAAGAAAGTATTCAATCATTTGAAGAATCGTTTGAAATGAAAAGATTAAAAGCAACCTCACTTGAAATGTTCAGGACTTTTTTCCCCCTTCCCAATTCAATGTCAAAAGACTGATCGAACTCCTGGTATTTTTTGATTTTAAGCAGGGTGCCAAGGGTGAGTTCCCGGTTCTCGAGGAATTGCAAAAAAGAAGAAGAAGAGTCATTGACACCTACCAGAATTCCCTTGTCGTCTTCACGACAATCGGATACTTGTCTTCGATCAGAATGACTGAACTCACCACTTTCATTGGGAATGGGGTCGCCATGGGGATCAAGTTTCGGATAGTTTAGAAATTTATCAAGTCTTTTTACCAGTTCCGTGGAGCTAATGTGTTCAAGTTGTTCAGCAATATCGTGTACTTCGTCCCAGTTGAAAAGTAATTTTTTATGCAGGAATACCTCCCATAACCTGTGTTTACGTATGACTTTCAGGGCCAGATCTTTTCCGTTTTCGGAAAGCCGTACACCTTTGTATTTTTTGTACTTCACCAAGTTCTTTTGATGAAGCTTCTGAACCATATCGGTTACCGACGAAGGTTTGAGATTAACTTTTTCCGCCAGATGCGTCGTGTTTACCCATTCATCGTGGTCTCCGGACAGCTGAAAAATCTGCTTGACGTAATTCTCTTCTGACTGGGTCGATTTCATGACGCGAAGGTAATATTTTGTTAGTAAAAAAAAATATTTAGGTAAGACTAAATATAAGAATGGGAATATGTTTTTTCTATTGGAATTGGCGGTTCGATCGCACGTAATAGCCGTTGGACAACGGATTCAAACCAATGTCGATTAACCAGTATTTCTTTCTTAATATTGTTAAAATTTCAAACACATGTTAAGTATAAAAAACTCAAATAAGGCTTCAGCATCCGGCAACCAGTTATGCTACATTATTGATGCCTCAGGGAAATCGATACAGGTGGATGAGCTGAAAAAATTCAGCGCATACCTCCTCGGAAAGACAAAAGAAAAAAAGCATCAGTTGTTGCGTTTGGTAGAAGGGGAAAGACACTATGTTGTGGCACTTGTGCATAAGGATTCCAAGAAATCTCAGTCAGATACCTTCGAGGGTCTAAGAAAACTGGGCGTGCAGATTACCCATAAATTCAATTCTGAGAATGCGGTCTCGGCAGAGATGTTCAATGTGGATAATTGCCTTTCTGAACATGAATTCCTGAATCTGTTGGAAGGGATGGTTTTGGGTTCGTATCAATTTCAAAAATACAAGTCAAAAAAGAAACCGCATACGCTTAAATCTGTGCTATTGTTGAATGGTGGACCAAAAGCAAGCATGATCAAGGAAATGTGTAACGTGGCTGAAAGCACTTGCGTTGCCAGGGACCTGATCAATGAACCGGTCATTACACTGAATACATCACAGCTTGGAAAAGAGATTACCAAACTTTCCAAAAANNCTCATGAAGAAGGACATGGGCGGCGCGGCGACAGCACTGGGCTTGGCGCGCATGATCATGATGACCGGTTTGCCGGTGCGCCTGAGGGTGCTGATCCCCGCCGTGGAGAACAGTGTGTCGGGTAATGCTATGCGGCCACGCGATATCCTGCAAACGCGCAAGGGGTTGACGGTGGAGGTCGGCAATACCGATGCCGAAGGTCGACTGATTCTGGCTGATGCACTGGCCTATGCCAAAAAGTACAAACCAAAATTGGTAATCGATTTAGCCACCCTAACCGGTGCAGCGGCAGCCATAACAGGTGAGCTCGGAAGTGCCATGATGGGAACGGCGGATGACTCGGTTAAAGCGGACTTGAAAAAGAGCGGTGATATGGTGTACGAACGATTGATGGAATTGCCTATTTGGGATGAATATGGGGACATGATTAAATCAAAGGTGGCTGATATTAAGAATATTGGCGGACCGATCGGAGGAGCCATTACGGCCGCAAAGTTTCTACAGCATTTTACGGATTACCCATGGATACATCTGGATATTGCGGGGCCTGCATTCATTGCCAACACTGAATCGTACAGACATGTCGGTGGCACCGGAGTGGGCGTAAGACTATTGTATCATTTTTTAAAATCAAAGACTTAAGTTGGAATGAGAAATTTGCTTTTATTGTCAACCTCTACGGTTCATGGATCTTCATTTCTTGAGTATTGTTTGTCGGAGGTCGAGAAGCATTTCTCGGGATTGTCGGAGATCCTGTTTATTCCATATGCCCGTCCGGGTGGAATCTCACACAGTGATTACACTGAAATTGTGGAAAAAGCCCTGGCCCGCATAAACATTGAGGTTGTGGGAATTCATGAACTGGATGACATAAGGAAGGAAATAGGTGAATTTAAAGGCATTTACATCGGCGGTGGCAACACATTTCTCCTGATTCAAAGTTTGTATTCAAATGGCCTGATACCCATTATTCGTGATATGGTCGTGAACAAAGGAGTCAGGTACATGGGATCGAGTGCCGGAACAAATGTTGCCTGTTCTACCATTAACAATACAAACGACATGCCCATTGTGCATCCCCCTTCATTTGATGCCTTGAAGCTAATACCTTTTAATATCAATCCTCATTATCTGGATCCCGTTGTGGGTTCAAAGCACATGGGAGAAACCAGGGAAACCAGAATCAAGGAGTTTCATTTTCAAAGCGCTATTCCGGTTTTGGGTTTGAGAGAGGGATCCTGGTTAAAGATAGAAGGCGAAAAAATTGCGCTCGGAGGAGGTTTACCGGCAAGATTGTTTGAGCGAAACAAGGATGCCAGGGAAATATTGGATTCCGACGAACTCAATTATTTGCTAAAAGCCCGGCAGAATTGATCTAAAGTGGGTAATTTCGTCAAAAATTAATCATGAAAATAGGAGTTCTTCTTTCCGGAAACGGCGTCTACGATGGCTCTGAAATTCAGGAGGCTGTTTTTACGCTTCTTTCAATAGACGAAAATGGTGCCGAAGCCATTTGCATGGCACCGGATATCAATCAACATCATGTGGTAAATCACCTGTCGGGTGAAGAAATGAATGAGCAGCGCAATGTATTCGTTGAATCTGCCAGGATTGCGCGTGGCAACATCAGAAAAATAACCGATGTGAGTGCAAAAGAGTTGGATGCCCTTGTAATCCCCGGTGGTTTTGGAGCAGCTAAAAACCTTACCAAATGGGCGTTTTCAGGTCCCGAAGGTGAAATTAACAATGACGTTCTGGAACTAATACGAGCGGTGAATGTACAGGGGAAACCCATTGTTGGATTTTGCATGGGTCCAACAGTAATTTCAAAGGCACTTCAGGGAACAGGGATACATTCACACTTAACTGTTGGAACAGATAAGGAGGCCTCGCCTTACGATATCGCTGCAATTAGCCAGGGGATGGAGAAAGCGGGATCCATAGCCGAGATGAAGTCAGTTCGTGAAATCTCTGTTGACGAGGAAAACAAGATTATCACGGCTCCATGTTACATGATGGAAGCATCAATCAAGGAAGTAAATACCAATATTAAGCTTGCCATGGACAAGCTTTTTGAAATGATAAAAAAATGAGCAAACTGGTTATAGTAAGACACGGGCAATCCCAATGGAATAAGGAAAATCGATTTACGGGATGGATTGATGTCGATCTCGCAGAAAAGGGAGTTGAAGAGGCAATAAATGCAGGCAAGCGCCTAAAGGGCTTTTCGTTTGATTACGCTTTTACGTCAGCACTTATCAGGGCACAAAGAACATTGGATCTTATCCTTGAACAAATTGAACAGACAGACTTGCCTGTTAAAAAAGACCAGGCACTGAACGAACGAATGTACGGAGATCTCCAGGGAACCAATAAAGATGAAGCGCGAGAACAGTTTGGTGAGAAACAAGTTCATATTTGGAGAAGAAGTTTTGACATCGCCCCACCAAATGGAGAAAGCCTTAAGGATACTGCCGACAGGGTACTTCCGTATTTTGAGAAAGAAATTGTACCCTTGTTGAAGCAAGGTAAAAATGTCCTTATTGCCGCTCACGGAAACAGTTTACGAGCCCTTATAATGTCTCTTGAAAAACTGGATAAGGATGAAATTCTGAAAGTCGAAGTTCCTACAGGCGAGCCAAAAATATATGAGCTTGACGCCGACTTGAACATTCTCTCCTCAAACTACCTGAATTAATGTTTGATCCAAATGCAAAAACCATTGCCGTAGACTTTGATGGGACCATTGTCGAGCATGCATATCCCGAGATAGGAAAGGAAATGTTGTTCGCATTCGAGACGTTAAAAGCCTTGCGGGACAAAGGTCATAAACTCATTTTATGGACC
>DNDT01000403.1 GCA_003487525.1 Flavobacteriales bacterium | reverse complement strand
GCACCGAATAAGAGATATTGCGCCTTATCCCGCTCAACTGCAATGAAACGCAACAGAGACCAAAGACTGAGTGCCAAAAAAAGGACCAAAAGAAAAACAGATCTGTTTAGCAAGATGAATATGTGAGTTGAAATGAAGTCAGATTCGGGAGGAGGAATCCAGGCCGTCAGCGTTGTACGGCTCAATTGAGCAATTGTAACTGAAACATGAGGAATAAACAGTGCCATTACAGCCAGATTCATCCACAGGAATGGCCGAAATTGCCCTTTTTTATAGACGACGATAAGTCCTGTGAGGGCAACAATCCCGGCAAACAATCCTGCAAAATAATGGGCATAACACGACAGAACCGCCGAGAGAACATAGGCGATTTTGATCCATGTCTTTTTATCTCCGGCCAATGCAAATCGATCCCAGGCCCAGACAAAAACCGTCGTACTGAAAAAACCAAGCGCATAGGGTCGCGCCAGTTGTCCGTGAATGATGATAAACTCCAGCAGAGAAATAAAAGAGATGGCCAGTACTGCTCGCTGAAAACCAATCCACCTCCTGAAAGTAGCATACAAAAAAAAGAAACCAAGTATTCCGAAAACGACAAATGGAAATCGGATGGCAAAAGGCGAGGTTCCGAAAACAGAGGTCCAGTAATACAAAAAAACCTGTGTACCGGCCGGGTGCGGATCGGTGGCAATTACCCCATTCTCAATCAATTCGGTGAACGTTGAAACCTCTAACCTGGTAACGGCACTTAGCTCGTCGTTGGAAAGAGAAAAATCACCGATCCCGGTAAATCGAATGTAAACATTGACAAGTAAAAGTAGGAGAAGTGCGAATCGCTCCACCGACCGGTCAGACCTCATCACGGTATCTCGTATTAAAGGCATTGCTCAATATAATTCCGGCGGCTACACTTACATTCAGTGATTCGATCGGGCCCTGCATCGGTATTTTTATCGCAGCATCGCAAACATCCATGATGCTTCTGGATATACCCAGGTCTTCTGCTCCCATCACGATTGCAAGGGGCTCATTATAAGACACAGAGGTATAGTCTCGATCCCCTTTTTCACTGCAGGCCAAAATCGTTATGCCCGATTCCTTGAGAAATTCCAGGGTGTTCACAAGTGATTTTACCCGGCATACCGATAAATGAAGAAGGGCTCCGGCACTCGACTTGACGGCAAATTCATTGATCATTGCAGATCCTTTTGCAGGGATGATGACGGCATCAACCCCAAAACAACTTGCAGACCGGCAAATGGCTCCAAAATTCCTGACATCCGTGACCTTGTCCAGGATGAGAAAAAACGGGGATTTCCCCTGCTCGTATAAGGAAGGAACCAGCCATTCCAACATGGTATATGTTATGGGTGAAAGTGCGGCAACAATGCCCTGGTGGTTCTGATCCCTGAACTTATTGAAAGCCAAAGCGGGCAGTTGCTTTGAAGGAACCGCCCGAGTTTTCAATTCATTGCGCAATTCGGTCATCAAGGGCCCGTGCGTATTCTGCCGGACATACACAACTTCGACTTCCTGACCCGCTTTCAACGCCTCAATGACAGCCCTGATTCCGTAAATAAAATTCTTGTGATCCCTAAATTCGTCCATCTTAAAAAATTCGACCCTGTCTCCAATTATCAATCGCCCGATACCAGCTGCTTTTGTATCCTCCGGTGCGAATAAGCGCAAAATCATTATCGGAAAACGGGTTTTCCACCTTGTAAAAGTTGAATTCCACCGACATCATATTGACCCGTTCATTGTAAATCCACTTTTCACCGCGCATATTCTTTGAAACCGTATTTGGAGCGCCGTAGATCACGTAAACCAACCCTCTGTCGGTACGCCATCCTTCACGATCCGAGGTGAAGAAACGATTGGACAGGTCCACCCTCGAATAATAGGTCTTGATCGTTTCCCTGGCGCGTTCCGTATTTCCAGCTATATTGAACCAGAATGCATCAATTTCCTTTTTCACATCCCCGCTTTCTTTTATGCTTGTGTATTCTTGTTTTGTCGTAATATACCTTAGTGGACGAACCATTGACGAGACAGTTAAAATCGCCGGATAATCCTGTCCCAGTACCAGTAAATTCAGGCCATTTCCGTCCATATTCGCCCTGTTTATCTGGTATATCCCTCTTTTGTTAAAGGTAATTTCAAAAGACAGCTGTTCGTCCAATTTAAAAATTTTCCCGCTGTCGGATTGAGGATTCTTGGCCGTTACATCGGTCACTGCAAATGGAGGTGCAGGTAAATCAAGCAGCTCGGCATAATGACGCATTTCCACATCACCCTTACCTATCATTGGACTGACTAAAATTTTTAATCTGCTACCTACCTGTACCGCATCCAAAAATTGGATTTCATCTTTCGTATTTGTCACCATGAAATGCTGATCCGTCAGTTCATTTTTCTTTCGAATGAGAACCAAATCCTGGACAAACTGCATCCGGTACTGATCATCGAGCGTTACCTCGGCATAATAATCCCTGCCGGAGGGAAGATTAAGATCTATTTTTCCCTGCAGGAACTTTTGTCTTTCAGGGCCACCTTTGTCGTACAGAAAAACAGTATCACTCACGACCAGTTTATTTTCGCTGTGCAGATCGTAAACATGAACCTGAAAAACAAGCTGACTTAAAAATTCCTTCTTGGGATTGTTTTTACTGTACAGCAATTCGGAAGAATTAACCTGAAGATAAAGAGTGCTAATGGTCTCATTTAGGTGAAATACACGGTATGAAGGATGAATGATGGTCGGGTCATCGTAATAGATGTACGACAGGTTTGATTTTACCACCCGCTGACTGTTGTGACAGGTAAAAAACGTCAGAAGGATGATAAAATATACCGATATTCTGAGGAACCGGTTCATCAATCAATTTGGGGTTTATCCAGCTGAAGTGCTTCGTATTCACCTCCCTCACTTCCCTCCGTAATTTTAACCACGTCCTTGTCAATCTTTTTGAATTCCTGACTTGCGCTGTTGTAACTCGATACACTAAGACCAATGTTTCTCCCGATTTTTCCAAAATACTCTTCAAACGAATTGAGGTGTTTTCCCAACAGGCCAATTCGTTTAATGATTTCTTTGACCGATTCTTCAATTTTAAGTGCCTTCATTCCTTGCAGCACCGTTTCAAGATAGGCGTAAAACGAAGTGGGCGACACGATGATTACGTGTTTTTTAAACGCATATTCAATCAGGTCCTGGGTATTTAATTGCAGGGTGCCGACATTGTAGATCAGCATGTTGTAATAGATGCCCTCGGCCGGGACAAACATAAAGGCAAAATCAGTGGTGCCCTCAGCCTGTCTAATGTATTTGCTTGTTTCGTCAATCCTGCGTTTTATATCTGCCTTGAATTCTTTTTCGTACAATTCCCGTTGAACCGGATCGTCGGTTTCCATCATCATGTTGTACTTCTCGAGAGAAAATTTTGAGTCGATGGGAATTACTTTTTCGTTGAAAAAAACAACTGCATCCACAATTTCACCGGAATCAAATTTGTACTGCATTTTGTACTGATTTGGTGCCAGTACATTGCCTAAAAGTGTCTCCAAAAAATACTCTCCAAGCACGCCGCGTTGCTTTGGATTTTTCAGGATGTGTTCCAGGCTTTTCATCTGTTGGGTAAAACCCAAAACCTGTTCGTTGGTTCCACTGATTTCG
>DNDT01000336.1 GCA_003487525.1 Flavobacteriales bacterium | reverse complement strand
CTCGAAGGACGGGTATTTATTCTTTTCTGAAAATTTTACGCTCAGCAAGACCGAAAACAACAACAAGCCATTCTTTAAAGACGTCCCTTTAATGCCAATCAAGGAAGGTGCCACCGTGGTGCTGAACAACATTTTCTTTGAAACAAACAAATACGATCTTAAACCGGAGTCAAAGGTCGAATTGAACAAACTGCTTAAGTTCCTTGAAAAGAATTCGGGCGTAAAGGTGGAAATCGGAGGTCATACAGACAATACTGGCGGAAAGGAATTGAATATTGCCTTGTCAATGAATCGGGCAAAGTCGGTATACGACTACCTGATCTTACATGAAATTGATCCGGAACGCCTGACATACAAAGGTTATGCAGACGACGTACCGCTGGCTACAAACGAGTCGGTTCAGGGAAGGGCAAAAAATAGACGTACGGAATTTAAAATTGTGGGAATCCAACCTTAACTTTAGGTTATGAAAATCAGTTTAAGTCTCGTAGCCTCTTGCTTAATTATTTCAGCCTGTTCCTGCGGTCAGAATCAGCAGGAGTGTCCACCGGCAATCCAAAGTGATGGCACCGGTAAAATCGTAAAGAGTGATGATGAGTGGAAGGCTCTTCTCGACGATGAAACATATTACATCACCCGGGAAAAGGGTACAGAACCTGCCTTCACCGGTAAGTACAACAAACACCATGAGAAAGGGGTTTATCAGTGTTCGAACTGTGGAAACGAGTTGTTTCTGTCAGATCACAAATACGATTCCGGAAGTGGCTGGCCGAGTTTCTATACCACGGCGGATTCTGGCAAGGTTTCAGAGGTTGAGGACAGGTCGTCCCGATGGATCAGGACTGAAATTGTCTGCAATCGGTGTGGAGCGCATCTGGGTCATGTTTTTAACGATGGACCCGCACCCACCGGAAGGCGGTTTTGTGTAAACAGCGCCTCGCTCAGCTTTAAACCCGAGAATTCCGACAAGAAAGAAAAATAATATTACTCCTCGACCTCGATTAATTCAACGTCAAAATAAAGGGTGGCATTCGGTGGAATCACGTTCTCGTATCCCTGGCTTCCATAACCCAAATCCGAATCAATAATCAGCCTGGCTTTTTCTCCGGTTTTAAGTTTTCCTATGCCGATATCCCAGCCTTCGATGACATATGCCTGTCCAAGCGGAAATTCGATCGGTTCTCCCCTGTCTATGCTCGAATCGAATTTCTTTCCACTCTTTAAATAACCCGAATAATGAACCTTCACTTTTTTACCTTCCACGGCCGGTTTGCCACTTTCATTTTTGGTCACCCAGATTATTTTTAAACCATCCTGAATGTCCGTTGTATCCAGACCTTTCAAATTATATGGTTTTGCTGTTTCCTTGACATCAAGCAATTCCACGTCAAATATTAATGTGGCGTTGGCAGGTATCATACCTACCGCTTTACTACCGTAAGCAAGATGTGGGGGAATATTCAAGGTTGCACTGTCACCAACATTCAACAGTGCAATCCCTTCATCCCATCCCTTAATGACCATGCCTGCACCCAGTTCAAATCGAAAAGGGCTGTTTCGTTTATACGAATTGTCAAATTCAGTGCTATCGGTCAATCTTCCTTTGTAATTGACCGACACAAGACTCCCCTGTTCCGCGCGCTTTCCGTCACCTGCCCTGTGAATGGTATATTTTAATCCACTCTCGGTTACAAACTCCTTTCCCGTGTATTGGGACGAAGAGATTTTACTGACCGGTTTACAGGAAAAGATCGACGCAATAAAGGTGCCAACAAGGACTAATTTCAGGCTTCCTTTCATGTTATTTCGCGTCAACCAATTCGACATCGAATACCAAAGGAGAATAAGCTTTGATAATGGCACCCGGAGGCGGTCTGTCACCATATGCAAGATGAGAAGGAATAATTAAGGTTGCTTTGCTACCGACAGTCATATAGCCAATTCCTTCATCCCAACCCGGAATCACGCGGCCTGTTCCCAGGGCAAATTCAATTGGATCCGGAGGATTGTGATCGAAAGATGCATCAAATTTCTCGCCTGTAAGTAACCTCCCGATGTAATGAACTTTAACCGTGCTTCCTCTTTCAACCGGAACTCCGCTGCCCGGAGCAGTCTCTACAAAATAAAGTCCTGATTCCCTGGGTTCCACCGTGATGTTATTTTCATTCAAATAGGACTGTATCAATTCCGCTTCAAGTGACTTGTTCGCCTCTGCTTCTGCATCCCTGGCGGCCTGTAATTCTTCGATCGTTTGGGTATTCAACATTTTAATGGTGAACGTCAGGTACGAACCGCTATCAATAAATGAAGGCAGAGCAATGTTTGCAATTCGCTTAAAAAAAGAATCCGCACTGGTTTTAAAAACGGCTTCGTCTCCCACTTTCATCATGGCAAATCCTTCCATTACATCGCCGTCGTAAATGGGTGCACTGACTTTCAATTGCGTTGGAAATTCCATTTTTTTACTGTCGAACAAGACGCTATCATCGGTGCCATAAGTCATTTCAATGGTGACAACATGGTCCAGAGCCACCTGTCTTCCATGCTCGTCCAGGGATGTAATGGTATAGTATAAACCGGATTCTGATTTATCAAAGCCAGGAAATTTAGAATCCCCTCCGCAAGACGCGAGAAAGAAAACAGAAAGGGCAAGCGTATTAAAAAGCGTTATTTTCATGTTAATTAATGTTTACATCAATGATATTAATTTCATACTTAAGCGGCTCATAAGGCGGGACCAATCCAGTGGATGACCCTGTTTTTCCAAAAGCGAAGCGCGAAGGTATGATAATTTTAGCTTTTCCACCCTCGCGCAATCCATCAATTCCTGCAGTTATTCCCCATATTACCTGATTGGGAACACCGACAACGTAAGTAAAGGTATCTGTCCACTCATCCGTGTTGTCAAAAAGCCGACCGTCGTAGAAATACGCTTTATATGACATCACTACCTCCCTGCCCGTATATACACTGTCACCATCGCCTATTTCACTGATTTTCACGTATACCCCATTCTTGTTTAGTGCGTAACCTCCTTCACCGGTCAACCAGAGATCAATGAGTGACTTTTCACGCGATTCCATCAGCATTTCAAAATATGCCGAATCGCCGGTGTATGAATTCAGACCATACATGGCCATCGGTTCACAAGAAAGTACCACAGGGTATTTCACCGCGACGGAATCAGGCACAGAGAATGACTTTTCAAAACCGGATTCATCACTGTCAAACACCAGGGTAAATCGATCGCCGATGTGCAGGTCCTTCCAAAACTTTTTGCGAAAATGCGCTCCCGAAGTACCCAATACTATTTGCCGACCATAAGACGCGCTGTCACAATCCGAATTCTTGCAGTAGTCATAAGCCAAAAGAATAAAATCGGCATCTTCAAGTGAATGGGTTTCGGTACCCAATTCGTTCCATTTGAAAAAACAGCCGTTTTCAATTTCCCGGAATCCAGGATAGGGCTCGGAACAGGCCACAAGAAATAAAACTATAGAGATAACCGTTTTTTTCAATCAACTCCGACTAAATGTAAATCAACGACAAGCGTCGCACGGGGTGGTATTTTATTCTGGTCACCCGAAAGACCGTGAGCCAAATACGAAGGCACAATTAGCTTTGCCCTGTCTCCTACCATCAGATAAGTAATTCCTTCATGGATTCCGGATTCAACATTATCCCTTCCGATCAGAAATGTTCTGGGTCCTTTTTCAAAAGAGGAATAGCAAACCGTTCCATCCAAAAGGGCGATTTCATATTCTACGGTGGCACGCATTCCCGTTTTTGCCTGCACACCGAAACCACGTTCGTAAATCATGTATCGGAGACCTGTTCCCGTCTCGTTCATTTTCCATTCGTGCCGCTCTGCGTACCTGTCTATCAATACAGATTCTTCCTTCGTTATTTTCTTGTTTTCCTGTATCAAAGGTTCCTTTAATTCCTTGCTGTCAAAAGACGTGCCGTTGGACGAAGATCGATTCAGGCAGGAGAAGAGCAGTATGAATAATGACAGATAAAAACCAAGCCTCAGCATAAGTACTCTCTGAATTCAGGTAATATGGACTTAAGGTAATCCACCGTTTCCTTTACCGATCGTTCCGAGATACCGCCCGC
>DNDT01000479.1 GCA_003487525.1 Flavobacteriales bacterium | reverse complement strand
CTCGTGAAAATACAACTCTGGTATCATAGATCATTGATCAGAAATCAGAAATCAGAGATCAGAGATCAGAGATCAGAGATCAGAGATCAGAGATCAGAGATCAGCCCTCAATTATTCTCCCACGTAAAACTCAATGACCTTGGTAGATTCATTGCCAAGTTTGTCTGCAGCTTTGACCTCGACCTTGTGGTATTTGTTCTTCTGAAAACGCTTGACTTCAGATACATCCAGCGTATACGGGCTGGAATAATCATAATAGGGTGCGCCATTTAAGCTATACTTGATGGTATGAGTTCCGCAGTGCTTGTCGGTGGCTCCCAAATACAAACGGGTATAGTTTGGGTAAATCTTCAACTCTTTTCCGTCTTTTTTCTTTGTGCCGATGGGTTCAATGCTGAAATTGTGAAATATTTCCGGTGGAGAATTATCCACAAACGCATGGCTTTCTTTTTCCTGTTCAACATTATTGACCATATCGGTGGACTTGAATAATACGGTTTTGAAACCCTCCGTGGAAATTGTGAACGGAGCAGTGTACGTGGCGGGACTTCCATTTACCGAGTAAGAAACGACTTGAACACCCGATTCATAATCATGAGATTTGAGGTACACCTTGGAGGTGTTGTTGATAAAAAGGGTGTCTCGGTCAAAGAACTGAGGATTTCCATACGTAATACCTGTTGTTGGTGCTCTGTTGTCCATGTAAATGGCAGATTCGCCAATGGCGGAAGCAACCGACTTGCTTGCATTCCTGTTTTCTACGTTGTCGGTGGCGTAAAAAGTGATGTCCCTGACACCACCAATGGCCGGAATACCGAATGGAGTACTGTAGGTCTGTGTGGAACCTCCGTCCAGTCTGTACGAAATACTGGCCACTCCGGCTTTATTGTCGGTGGAAGTGATTTTTACCTTGGTTCGCTCCGAAACGTACATTCTTCCATTTGCCCTGTGCTGATCTCCCTCAATGGTCACTGTGTTCACCGGTGGAATTTTGTCCAGATAAAAACTAACCGTTTTTTCAACTTCCTGATTTTGCACTTTGTCGACGGCATAATACGTGAATTTGTGATGTCCGTCCGGCAATGTTGTGACTTTCACTTCCCAACCGGGATATACGATCAATTCCTGGTCGTCGTATTTAAAGTAGGTTACGCCGTCTCCGGAAGATTCATCCGTGGTAGTCAGCTTGAACTTGGTTGAAGGAGCGATGATATCTCCATTGTGGCTGATTCCGACAATTTCATGTTTGGTTTCAGGTGGTTTGGTGTCAACCGTAAACTTCCTGACATTCGCATTTTCGGAATTTCCCACGTTGTCGTGCGCAAAATAATGCAGCGTGTAGGCATTGTCGGTGTTGAAATCCAGTGTGCTTCCGTAATCCGCGTATGCAGATCCGTTGATCGAGTAATGAATTTTTTCTACCCCGGAAACGCCATCTCTGGCAGAGAGATCAACCTTCAATCCCTGTCCGTAAAATATGGTTCCGCCCGAGGTGTGCTTAGGTGCACCCGAGAATTTACTGGATGATGCCGGCGCAAGTCCGTCTGCGTATATTTCAAACAATACTTCCTGCTGAGGTGCGGCAGTCTTTTTGGTGCTTTTATCCACAGCCCATTTACTTCTGATGTAATTGATTCCTTCGGTGTCCAAATACATCGGATCTGCGTAATCCGGAGTAGACTTACTATGAAGGTCAATGGTGGCACCATTTGGTTCGGTCGAGAATTTCAGGTAAACGGGCATCTGCTTCTGAATGTAGATGTTCCCATCGTTTTGAAAAACTTTACTTTGGAAGGTTGGTTTTTGAGCTTCCCCTTGAGAGAACAGGTAAGGACTTAGCCCGATGACGACAATCAGCAAAAAGGACTTTAAGGATAAACGCATGATCTATGGATTTAAGAACGAGCAATTTAGAAAAAGTGATATTAAATAAACCTAATAGAGTGTTGGTGTTCAATATGATATATATCAGTTTAAGCCTGAAAAGATTAACCGGGTACGAATAACCAATTGTGTAATTATTTCTTCAAAGACCATTATAATTTCAAAAACTATGTTGTTTTTTGCCTTATGGTTGGTGCGAGTCAACCTAAATAATAACCTAACCAGTTAATCCTGACATGAACAAATTTTTGAATTCTCTGTTTAATACCCGTGCAGCGGGCTTTTACTTGCTTGTATTGGCGTCTGTAATTGCAGTGGCGACTTTCGTAGAAAACGATTTCGGTACAAGTTCAGCTCAAAAAATAATCTATAAATCCTGGTGGTTCAGTTTGTTACTTGTCATGCTTGGCGCAACAATTTTGGTAAACATCTATCGATTCAACATGATCCGGCAAAAAAAATGGGGACTGCTGTGTTTCCATATGGCCATCGTAATTATCATAATTGGTTCCGGTATTACACGATACTTCGGATACGAGGGAATCATGCACATCAGGGAAAATGACGCTTCGGACGTATTCCTTTCTTCGGAGTCCTACCTGCAATTCAGGTTTGAAAAAGACGGGCAAACTTACCTGATGGATGAGCCGGTCTTATTTGCCAGTCTGGGGGACAATCACTTTGAGCAATCCTANNAGAAACCGAAAACGGAAGTCCGATTGTTAAAGTGGTTTTCGGAGGTGCGGATGGAAGGAATGAATATTTCATCAAACAGGGCGAGACACGCAGAATTCAGAATACCCTGTTCAACTTCAGTGATGCGTATGTCGATCATGCGGTGAACCTTGCATTCAGGAATGATTCTTTTCTGATTAAGACCGGCACAGTAATGACACAGACGGTAATGGCCACCCGCCAGACAGATACTCTTTATCCAAATACCGGCTATCACGAACTCAAGCTTCGGTCACTTTATGCAAGCGAAGAGACTCAGTTTGTTTTCGGAGACTATAACAAAAACGGTGAAGTTCAATTCCTTTCTTCGAACAATAAGGTAAAAAGGGAAAGCAAGACGGCGCTTTTAATGCAGGTGAGCATTAACGGAAATATCGATAGCTTGTATGTTTATGGCCAACAGGGCGCACAAGGATTGCCTGCCTTGTTGCGACGCGATGATGCAAGTCTTTCGGTCTCCTATGGGGCAAAACCTGTATTTCTTCCATTCTCGATTAAACTCTATGATTTCATTATTGAAAATTATCCGGGGACATCCAATCCGGCAACGTATACCAGTGATGTTCAGCTGATTGACAATCGAAAAAATCTAAAAGAGGATCACAGTATCTACATGAATAACATCCTTGATTACGAAGGGTATCGGTTTTTTCAGTCTTCCTTCGATCGGGATGAATTGGGGACTTATCTCAGTGTGAACTACGATTTCTGGGGGACCTGGATATCGTATACGGGTTACATTCTTCTGACTCTGGGTATGATTTTGTCCCTGTTCAGCAAGAAAAGCAGATTCCATCAACTTTCTCAAAAGATAAAAAACCTGAGAGAAAAATACCCATCCGTTCAATTGATCATTATACTGGCGATCGGCAGTCCAATGATGACGTATGCACAATCCGGAACCGAAGCGCCCGAGGTTCAGCACACAATTTCAACTGAACATGCAAACCTGTTTAGCAGGCTTGTGGTTCAGGATTTTAAAGGAAGAATGAAGCCTGTACACACGCTGACAAGAGAAGTGATGAGGAAACTTGCCAGAAAGGAAAGTCTCTATGGACTGTCTGCCGATCAAATCGTTCTAGGCATGTTCGTAAACAGCAGCGAATGGATTGATGTCCCGATGATCCAGATTGGGAAACACGAGACGATACATAAACAGCTTAATGTATCCGGTAAATTGGCATCATACCGTGATTTTTTCAATGAAAACAATGAATATGTATTAAACGATCAGGTGCGAGGGGCAAACAACATGCAGCCGGTTGACAGGGGGGTATTTGAAAAAGAATTACTCAAGATCGACGAACGGGTAAACATAGCCAATATGGTATATTCGGGAAGATTGTTTAAGGTTGTTCCGATACCAGATGACCCGAATAACGCTTGGGCATCCACCGGTGATTTAGGTCACAATCACGATCATACCAATTCATCTGTTGCAGAAAAGTTTTTCATGTCGTATATACCGGCCTTGAGGTCTGCTATGACCACGGGCGATTATGAACTCCCCGATAAAATCATTGGAGAACTGAATGCGTTTCAAAAATCAAAGGGGGCTAAAGTAATGCCGTCAACCTCAAAAGTTAATGCCGAAATATTGCTCAATAACATCAATGTATTCGGACGATTGTCTGCTTATTATTCACTTCTTGGGCTTGTGTTTCTGATATTCCTTTTTCTGACTGTCTTCAAGCCAATGATGAAGGTAAAGACCATCTACAGGGTTCTGTATGGTTTGATGATCCTTGGATTCGCATTTCATACCCTGGGACTGGGGCTTCGCTGGTATGTTTCGGGAAGGGCTCCGTGGAGCAATGGTTACGAGTCGATGATTTACATCGCATGGACAACGGTGCTGGCAGGGATTCTGTTTATCAGAAAGTCGTTTGGAGGATTGGCTGCCACCATGGTTTTATCAGCAACGGTGCTGCTTGTGGCTACCCTAAGTTATTCNNGGGGAAGGTACTGGGGATGGGATGCAAAGGAAACCTGGGCACTGGTTACGATTCTCGTTTATGCCTTCATTTTGCACATGCGGCTCATACCAAAATTGAATGGATTGTTTGCCTACAACTTCGCTTCAATTTTCGGTCTGGCAACGGTGATCATGACCTACTACGGGGTCAATTACTACCTTTCGGGCATGCATTCATACGCAGCCGGGGATTACACCCCAATACCACAATGGGTGTACATTGCCACATTCTCGGTTTCGGTTATTAGCGCATTAGCCTATTGGAAAAAAAGAAAGTTTGGAAGAATTTCCTAGTCGAATAAATTTGCCATTATTTCAACCCGATTATAAAGTAATGGGTAAATTGAGAGTAAATTTAGATTCGATTTTTTTGAGTGAATGAATAAGAAGGTTCATGCAATATATATAGGAAGTATGACGGCTGTTACGGTACTCGTGACGGGTTATCTTACCTATGTAGGCTTTGATTATTACAAAATTCCCCTTGAAGAACGCTTTTACGATGCCAGTCATGAGTGGTTCAAGCCCAGCGGTGCCTTTGGCCATGCCCTTGGGATCACAGGTACGCTTATGATATTGTTTGGGGTAAGCATATATATCGCCAGAAAGCGGTACAACTTCATGAAAAATTACCTTAAGCTCAAATACCTGTTGGAATTCCACATTTTCCTGTGCATTCTGGGGCCAATTCTGATCTTGTTTCACACGGCATTTAAATTTGGTGGAATTGTCTCAATTGCTTTCTGGAGTATGGTCGTCGTTGTTCTGAGTGGAGTTATTGGAAGATTTATATACATCCAGATTCCCAGAACAATCGAGGGCCGTGAACTAAGCCTGATTGAAGTAAAAAGCATGCAGTCTGATTTGTCCGAGTCACTGAAGAACAAGGAAGGAATGGATGCCGAAATGCTCAGTTTGATTGGCGAATTTATCAGTGGTGGAAGCGAATCTACCGGATCATCATATTTCAAGAAGTACCTGAATGATCGCAAAACAATCGGACTTGTCCGTAAAAAACTCAAACAAAAAAACATTGATAAGGCGGAACAAAAGTTACTGGTCAAGATGGTTAAAGATGAGATATCCCTGTCAAACAGAATAGTGCGACTGAAAACCATGCAGCGTCTGTTCAAATACTGGCATGTCGCTCATCTGCCCTTTGCCCTTATTATGCTAATCGTACTGATCATACATGTCGGCGTGACGCTGGCATTTGGGTATAAATGGATTTTTTAATGGAGGTTCTGCTTGAAAATATTCTGATTTATGGTGGGGTAATTCTCTTGTGTTTTGTGGTTGTATTTTTCTACCTGAAAAGCCAGAAAACCCAGACAAGAGAAACAACTCAAAAAGTGGCCGTCGCGAAGGAAGAAGGTTTGTTTGAACCG
>DNDT01000484.1 GCA_003487525.1 Flavobacteriales bacterium | reverse complement strand
GGTGCTGTCTGCAAGATTCTGGATCACCAGTTTTGATTCCGGTTACCACGCCATTCCGCCTATTGTAATACCAACCGAAGGCGACAGTATCAGAACGGAAGCTTTCCTGATTCAGGTATTGGATGTGAATGTGGAAATCAATGAAAATGCCCTGCAAGGTGAAGTGGAAATCAAGGATATAAAGACAGTTCGGGAAGTACCCTTTTCGATGGTAGAATGGTTCAAGGAAAACTGGATCTACGTTGTCCTTGTTCTGCTATTTATCGCCCTTATTTGGGTATTCTTCAAATACGTACAACCATTACTAAAAAAGAAAGATGGTCCTATCATTCCGTTGAAAAAATCTATTCCTCCGGATCAACTGATTCTCGATAGGCTTAAATCATTGTCCGATCAAAAATTATGGCAGCAGGGAAAGGTGAAGGAATACCAAAGTGCCTTGTCGGAGTTAATACGGCTTTACATCGAATTGCAGTTTAAATTACCGGCTTTGGAGTCTACCACTCCTGAAATAATACAGAGTTTGTCTCACCGAAAATTCACTTCAAAACAAATTGATGATCTAACCAATCTGCTGAATCTGGCTGATCTTGTGAAATTTGCGAAACACAAACCTCTTCCCGACCAACATGAACGCGGGATGAGTCAGGCCATTGATTTTGTTAAAAGCACTTCGATTGAAGAAGAGCAAGTTGAATTAAATACATCTGTACGTTGATATGTTTGATTTAGAGGGCATAGAATTCGCAAATCCGGATTTTTTCTGGTTATTATTGCTCGTACCTCTGTTGGTGGCCTGGTATGTCTATCAGATCAATCGCTCTGTACCGCTCGTCAAGCACCCTAATGTTCAACAACTCGCATTCGAAGGGATCGACTTTAAATTATGGATTCGGCATTATCCCGTGGTTTCCAGATCTCTGGCTTTTATTTTTTTAATTGTGGCTCTTGCGAGACCGCAATCTTCCATGAGCTGGGAGGACGCTGTTACAGAGGGAATAGACATAATTATAGCCCTTGATATTTCCGGCAGTATGTTGGCAGAGGATTTTAAACCCAATCGCCTGCAGGCGGCCAAAAACGTTGCCATGGAATTTATATCCGGAAGGCCAAACGACAGAATTGGACTTGTGATATACAGTGGTGAAAGCTTCACACAGTGCCCGTTGACCATTGATCACGATGTGCTAAAAAACCTATTTGGAGATGTCAACAACGGGATGATTGAAGATGGAACTGCAATTGGTGACGGACTTGCCACAGCCGTGAACAGATTAAAGGAAAGCGATGCCAAAAGTAAGGTGGTAATCTTGTTGACTGACGGACAGCAAACGGCCGGCTCGATCCCTCCGTTGACGGCGGCGGAAATTGCCAAACAGTTCAACGTACGCGTATATTCCGTTGGCGTTGGAACAATCGGCACAGCCCCCTACCCTTTTAAAACTCCCTTTGGCACCATTCAATATCAGGATGTCCCCGTAAACATCGACGAACCCACGTTAAAGGGTATTGCTGAAACAACAGGGGGAACTTACTTCAGGGCTACAGACAACAAGAAACTGGAAGAGGTTTACCGTGAAATAGACAAACTTGAACGCACAAAAATTGAAGTAACGCAGTACAGAAAAAAATCGGAGCGGTATTTACCCTGGGCTGTTTTGGGCCTTGCACTGCTCATGATCGAATTCACATTAACCAATTCAATCTACCGAAGCATTACCTGACATGATTCGATTCGAACATAGCTATTTTCTTTGGTTTCTTCTTTTGATACCCCTAATGGTTGTTGCATATTACATCAACCTTAGATGGAAGGAAAAAGCCAGGCTGGCCTATGCAGGTGAATCACTCCTGAGCCATATTATTCCCCGATTATCCAAGCAAAAGGCTTTCGTGAAATTTTCATTGTACTGCTTTGCCTTGTTCTTAGTAATCATTGGCCTGGCAAATCCTCAAATGGGAACAAAACTGGAAGAAATAAAGCGAGAGGGGGTTGATATCGTGATAGCTCTTGATGTTTCGAACAGCATGATGGCCGAAGATTTTAAACCCAACAGACTGTCCAGGGCCAAAAGAGCCATTGAAAAACTTGTCGAGAACTTAAAAAGTGACCGAATCGGCATTGTTGTTTTTGCCGGTGAAGCCTTTATCCAATTGCCCATAACATCGGATTACAGTGCGGCAAAACTCTATACCTCGACCATTGGCACCAATTCGGTTCCTACACAGGGAACTGCAGTCGGAGCCGCCATTGACCTCAGTGTAAAAGCCTTAAATCACGACGAGGGTAAAAACAAAGCGATTATCGTCATTTCCGATGGAGAAAATCACGAGGATGACGCCGTCAAAGCAGCCGGAGAGGCGTTGAACAAAGGCATCGTTGTCCACACGATTGGCATGGGTTCGGCGCAAGGGGCTCCAATACCTGTATATCGAGGTCGAAATCAGGTTGGGTTCAAGGAGGACAGGCAGGGAAATACGGTAGTAAGCCGACTGGATGAAGCAAAACTGAAAGAAATTGCGGAAGCCGGAAATGGCGTTTATGTCCGTGCAACGAACAGTAGTACGGGATTGCGATCTATCTTTGATCAGATCAATGCCCTGGAAAAGAAAGAATACGAGTCAAAGCAATACACGGACTTTGAAGACCGTTTTCAACCCTTTATCGCGTTGGCTTTACTTATATTGCTGATTGAATTCATCGTATCCGGGAAGAAAAGCAAATGGATAGAAAAAGTAAATCTGTTTAATGAGTAAGAAGATCCCATATATCGCCTGCCTTTTTATGGCTATCGTTTTGAGCACGTCAGTCTTTTCGCAAGAGGGGAACAATATTTGGAAAGGAAACAAAGCCTATCGCGATCGAAATTATGAATCGGCCCAGGACTCTTATGAGCAATCCCTGGTATTGCAGCCTTCAACCACTGCCTCATACAATTTGGCCAATAGTTTATACAAGCAAAAAAAATACGATGAGGCGGGNNAATTCGCTGCTTAAAAACAAACAAATAGAACCCGCCATTGAAGCGTACAAAAAGTCATTGCGATATAATCCAAATGACGAGGATACGCGATACAACCTGAGTTATGCAATGAAATTGAAAAAGGAGCAGGAAAAACAGGAAGATCAAAAACAAGATCAGAACCAGGACAAAAAGCAGGATCAGAAGAAAGAGGATAAAAAGGACCAGGAAAAAAAAGAAGATCAGCAACAACAGGAACAGGATCAGGATCAGCAAAAGCAAGATCAACAGGATCAGCAGGACAAGGAAAAAGAGAAACAGGATCAACAACAGCAACAAGAACCACAGCCTGAAAAAATTTCGAAGGAGGATGCAGAAAGGTTGTTGAAAAACCTTGAGAATGATGAAGAAAAAACCCAGGAAAAAGTGAAACTTCAAAAGGTAAAGGCTTCCGGTAAAAACATCGAAAATGATTGGTAAGACCATACATAGCAGTCTTATTGGCGGTATTCTGGTCATTCTTTTGGTTTCGGGATATGTGGAATCCGTGTTTGCACAGGATGCTCGTTTTAATGCCGCGGCCAGTAAAACCTCTCTATCTGTTGGCGAGCGGTTCCGGGTGGAATTCTCCGTGAATGCCGGTGGAGATGAATTCCAGCCTCCTTCATTCAGTGGTTTCAGGGTTTTGTCAGGACCAAACCAATCCACCAACATGCAGTTTGTGAATGGGCGTTCATCCTACTCCATTTCATTCTCGTATGTTTTAATGCCAACAGCAGAGGGTGAATTCTCGATTGGCCCTGCAAAAATCAAGATTGGAAAGGACGTTGTTGAATCGAACGTACTGACAATTAATGTGGTCAAAGGTTCCTCCCCTCCACCTCAAGGAAATCAGCAACAGCAAAATCAAAATCAGGGACAAACCCAGGCAGCCAACGATGCAGACCTTTTCATTCTTGCCAGTGTATCTAACAGCAATCCTTTTGTCGGTGAACAACTGACAGCCTCGTACAAATTGTATTTCAATCAACGCATTGTTGACAATTACACCTCCACCCTGCCAAGTTTGAACGGATTTTGGAGTGAGGACATCGATGTGCAAAATGCCAAACCGGAAGTCGACGTTATCAATGGCATAAAATACAACGTGGTCATCTTAAAGAAGAACTTGTTAATACCCCAGAGATCCGGTGATCTGGTGCTCGATCCTTTCGAGATGGATCTGGTGATACAAAAAGCGGTACAGTCAAGGAGCAGAAATTTGTTTGATCAGTTTTTTGGAAATGTTCAAAATGTAAAAGTCACCGTTAAAAGCAAACCCCTGACCATTAAAGTAAATCCCCTTCCTGCCGGAAGACCTGCTTCATTTGACGGTGCGGTCGGAAATTTCAAGGTTGCGTTTACGGCAGATCGAAACGAGGTGGAAACAAACGAAGCGATAAACGTGAACTATCAGATCAGCGGTAAAGGAAACCTTAAACTGCTCAATGATCCCAAAATATCCTTCCCTTCCGATTTTGAAGTGTACGATCCCAAAACGAACGATCAAATAGCCGTGAATGGAGCCGGGATGTCCGGGCAGCGAACGTATAATTATTTAACGATCCCCCGACACAACGGCGATTACGAGCTTGAANNTTTTTACCGTAATCAAGGGAAATGAAGAAGCCTCCAATACTGTAAATTACAGCGGCAGCAATAAGGAGGAAATCAAATTGCTCGGCAGCGACATTCACTATATCCAGACAAGCACGAGCCTTTTGAACGTGGGCTATACCTTTTTTGGATCATGGCAGTATTACATGATGTGGTTACTGCCAATTCCGGTCTTTTTCGTTTTCTGGTATATGAAAAGAGCGGTAGACCGAAAACGCGGAGACCAAATGTATATGCAGCGTTCAAGGGCAAACAAGATGGCCGAGAAGCGCTTGTCATCCGCCAAAAAATTAATGAAAGAGGGAAACAATCATGCGTTTTATGAGGAAGTCTTTAAGGCATTATACGGATTCTTTGGGGATAAATTTAACCTGAAGACCTCTGATTTGAACAAGGAAAAAATTTCCGAAATACTGGAGAAAAGATCCATTAAAGCGGAAACCGTTAAGAAAACCATTGATATACTGAATCAGTGTGAAATGGCACGCTTTGCACCTTCAAGCGATGTCGACCGGGAAAAAGTATATGTGACATCCGTCGAATTGTTGTCTGAAATTCAAAAGAACTTAAAATGAAGAGACTGTTGATATATCTGTTTCTCCTATTGAATTTGGCTTCAATTGCCCAGGATACAAATCTGGTGACCGCGGATGATCAGATGCAGCTGTTTGAGCTTGGAAATGAAGCATACAAGGCCAATGACTTCAACAAAAGTATTGAGTTCTATCAGGCCATTCTCGCTACTGACAAAGAATCCTGGGAGTTGCACTTTAATCTTGGAAATGCGTATTTCAAATTGGGAAACACCGCACGGGCAATTCTGCATTATGAAAAAGCAAAAAAACTCAATCCCGGACAGGAAGATCTTTTGATAAACCTGGAAATGGCCAATATAAAAACGGTCGACAAGGTCGAATCAAAGCCTGAACTGGTCATTACCACCTATTGGGATACCCTTTTAAACACCTATACAATTGACCAATGGGCCGAGAACTCCATCGTCCTGTCCTTTGTAGCCTTGATCATTATGATCCTATTCCTTTACACCAAAGGAATACTGAAAAAAATTGCCTTTTTCACCAGCCTGTTCGTATTTCTTGTGAGCATGGTCTTTTTTACGCTTGGATATCAGCAGAAATCACTTCAGACAGATCAGAAGTATGCCATCGTCTTTTCTCCTTCGGTAACGGTTAAAAGCTCTCCTGAAGATGACGGCACCAAGATATTTGTCATTCATGAAGGAACCAAACTAAAGGTTCTGGGCACTGAAGGCGACTGGAGCCGAATCTCTTTGATGAATGGCACAAAAGGTTGGGTCAAATCCAGTGTGTATGAAGGAATCTAATCGGTTCTGTTCAACCTAACTCTTTTCAAATCGAATAAATTCAAGGGATTTGATTCCATTTTTTCAACGTATGGCTGCGTGTAACTGACGACCTGATCGTAATACAGGGGAACAATTACAGCCTCTTCCAGGATTATTTCTTCCATCTGCCTGTATAGATCGTAACGAACTTCCCGGTCCAGTTCTGTTTTTGCCTTGAGGTAAAGTTCATCGTAAGTCTGGTTTTTAAAATGCGTGTAATTTGGTCCGTTCGGCGAGAAATTCCCGGAATAAAAAAGCGCAAGGTAATTCTCTGCATCCGGGTAGTCGGCTACCCATGATTTTCTGAAAAATGCAATTTTGGACAGGGCGACCAGTTCCCTGTTTGTAGCAGCCGGATTCAACTCAATTTCAAGCTGAATTCCAATTTCCGAAAGCTGACTTTGAATGTATTCACATAAAGTGAGGTACTGTGAAGTGGTGCTGAGTTTAATTGGTTTCAGGCCCGCTCCACCCGGATAACCTGCAGCTGCCAGAAGCGCCCTGGAGCTATCCGGATTATACTGATATCCCTTTACCCAGCCCTCCTTATATGGCGGCAAACCCCGTGGAATGATCCCTTCTTCCGATGCATGACCAATGTTGTTTTTTAGAAAGCGGATCATTTCCTTTCTGTTAAATCCGAGGTTTATGGCCCTTCGAATCAGCTTGTCATTCAACGGGCTTGCCTTCATCACGTCGTATGTGGAATCGATAAGAATCCCCAGGTACTCGGTATTGAGATAAGGCTGGTTTTGCATGGTAAACCGATCCCTGTATTTTTCCTTAACCTGACCGTCAAAATCCAGAAACTCGAGGTTGCTTCCGTTCGAGCCCGAGAGAAAGTCCAGGTTTCCTTTTAAAAACTCAAGGTATTCCACTTCTTCATCTCCAATAAATGTGATGGAAACAGCATCCAACTTAGGCAATGAACTGCCATCCGCATCTTTTTCAAAGTACATCTCATTCTTTAACAGAACCAGTTT
>DNDT01000357.1 GCA_003487525.1 Flavobacteriales bacterium | reverse complement strand
TGGACACTGGATTACAACATCAACCTCTTAATCAATAATTTCTTTTGGGTAGGTCCTTCTTACCGGGTGGACAATTCCATTAGCGTGATTGGAGGTATGGACTTCGGAGCTGTGGCCCCGTCGTGGGAAGGACTTAAATTAGGTGTTGCATATGATGTTGCAGCACTGAGTAATATGAACAGATATAATGGTGGATCATTTGAAATAATGATCAACTATTGCTATAAAATAACCCCTCCTGTTAAAATCCGAAAATACCGGACTGTGAAGTGGTTATGACTTTTTTTTTGTAACCTTGTATTCCTTAAACCGTTCAAAGTGTAGAAATTAAGGATACAATAAAGAGATAGAAAAGAAGGTTTATTAATTTTGATCGACATGAAAAAGGTAGGAGTAATAATGTTGATTACAGCGGTGTTAGCCAGCTGTAGTACAGGAAATGGAGAGTTGATCGGTGTTCAGGGAAGAGAACCCTGGTATCAACCGGATCCCTTCGGAATGCTTTGGATTCCGCAAGGTAGTTATACACAAGGTGAAGATGATCAGGATGTTCCCCGCTCATTCACGTCTCAGAAGAGAACCGTGTCTGTTCAGGCATTTTACATGGACCAAACTGAGATTTCAAACAATGAGTACCGCCAGTTTGTTTATTGGGTGCGAGACTCAATTGCACACATGATTCTGGGTGAAGAGGTAAGTGAAGATCACCTGGTCACAGTTGACTATTACGGAGAAGATATAGATCCCCCGCTTATTAACTGGAGAGAAAAGATCAATTGGTTGGGAGATGAAGAGCGTGAAGCATTGGAGGTCATGTATTATCCGGAGCATGAGCGATTCTATCGCAGAAAGGAAATTGATACCAGAAAACTCAAGTATGAATACTACTGGATAGACATTCGTGAAGCCGCTCAACGAAAAAACAGGGAGCAAGGATTGATCGACCGATCTGTCTTTATCAAGAAAGATATTATTAATGTATATCCGGACACATTAGCCTGGGTGCATGATTTCACTTACTCGTTTAATGAGCCTATGACCAATATGTATTTTTGGCATCCTGCGTATGATGAATACCCATTGGTAGGTGTAAGCTGGAAACAAGCGCGTGCATTCAGTATCTGGAGAACACAATTACTTAATAACTACCTCAGAGGCAGAGGTACGGCTATTGTACAGGACTTTAGACTTCCTACCGAAAGTGAGTGGGAATACGCTGCAAGAGGAGGCCTTGATTTGAGCAAGTACCCTTGGGGAGGACCTTACATCCGTAACAGCCGAGGTTGTTTCTTGGGTAACTTTAAACCAATGAGAGGTAATTACATCGCTGATGGTGGTTTCCACACGGTAAAAATTAACTCGTACAATCCAAACGATTTCGGATTGTTCTGCATGGCCGGAAACGCTGCCGAATGGACAAGCAATTCATACGACGAGTCTGCATACAACTTCTCTCACGATCTCAACCCGGACTATCAGTACGATGCAAAAGAATCTGACCCTCCATCATTAAAAAGAAAGGTTATTCGTGGTGGCAGCTGGAAAGATGTGGGACACTACCTCCAAAACAGTACCAGAACTTACGAATATCAAGATACTGCCAAGTGTTACATTGGATTCCGATGTGTTATGACATATTTAGGTCGTGCAAAGGATGATAATCTATAATATTTTTTATTTTTAACCGTACGTAAAAAACTTAACTACAAAAATTATGGGATTTTCGGAATATCTCTTTGAAACGAAGAAAGGTAAAAAAATGATGGGTATGCTCTACGGTTGGGGAGCATCCATTGTAATCGTCGGAGCCTTGTTTAAAATTATGCACTGGCCGGGTGCCGGGGTCATGTTAACAGTTGGTCTGATGACCGAGGCGATTATCTTCGCATTTTCGGCTTTTGAACCACCACATATGGAAGTTGACTGGTCATTGGTATACCCTGAATTGGCAGGTATGAAAGAAGAAATTGATCTTCTTGAGGCAATTGAGGCTGAAGATAAGGGAAGTGTTACCGAGCAACTGGACACCATGCTCGAAGACGCCCGTATCGGACCCGAACTGATTGAAAGTTTGGGCAAGGGTCTTAGGAGTATGGCGGAAAATGCATCCAATATGTCAGATTTGTCAGGAGCTGCCGCTTCAACTTCTGATTATGCTGAAAGCATGAGAAACGCATCAAATAAAGTAAATGAATTATCTGAGACATACGTTAAAGCGTCAGAAAATCTGAGTGCGCTTGTCGTAAGTGAAGAAGAAGGTGCTCGTTATTCTGAAAACCTTCGAAACGTCACCAAGAATCTTTCAGCTTTGAACAGCGTTTATGAAATACAGCTGCAGTCTGTCAATGAGCACATGCAGAACACCACACAGGCTTATGAAAATATAAGCCAGTTAATAGAAAACTTGAGCAGTTCTATCGATGGTACTCAAAAATACAAGGAGAACATCACGAAACTTGCTACCAACCTGACGTCGTTAAATACTGTTTACGGCAACATGTTGAACGCAATGAACGTCAATCCAAGCTAATTATTATTTCATTAATACGACAATAATCCAAAAAGAAGAGTATGGCAGGCAATAAACTTCCGCCCCGGCAGAAAATGATTGGTATGATGTATTTGGTGCTAACTGCATTGTTGGCAATGAACGTATCAAAGGATATTCTGGATGTCTTTATTATTGTAAACGAGGGTCTTGAAAGAACTGCCCTTAATTTCAAAGATAAAGTAGACGCGCAGTATACTGCATTTGAAAAAGCCTATCAGGAAAACCAGGCAAAGGTCAAGCCTTTCTATGACAAAGCCAGAGATGTACAGGCCAAAGCGGATGAAGTATTTGACTACATAACCAGACTGAAGGCCAATCTTATTTTTCACGTAGAAAAGCTGGAGTCTCTCGAGTCTGCAATGGGAAGCAACGAGGATGGTTACGACACCACAATGAACATGGCCCACATGGCAAGCAAGGACAATTATGACATTCCCACTCATGTTCTCGTTGGTTCAGAACCGGATAATCCAAAAACAGGAGAGTACACAGCCAGTGAGTTAAAAGATAAACTGGGCAGTTTTAGGGATGAATTGCTTGCTTTTGCGGAACCCGGCACAAGTCTTGAAAGCGGATTGAAATCGACGTTTAGTTTTGAAAACCGCAAGGATGCTTCCGGAACCAATAATACCTGGGAGGCTTATAATTTTTATCATACTCCGATTGCCGGAATCCTGACCATCTTGTCTAAAATTCAAACCGACATTCGCAATGCCGAATCAGATATTGTCAAGCAGTTGTTTGCCAATGTGGATGCAGGTTCATTTAAATTTAACAAACTGGAAGCGGCGATCATTCCAACTTCCAATTACGTTATTCTGGGTGATTCATTCCATGCCGAGATATTCCTTGCTGCGTACGACAGTACGAAGAATCCTGAAATGTATTACGGTACATCAATTGATTCTAACTCATGGGAAATTCCGGATGAAGGAAAGGTGGAACTTAGGGTTGAAGGCGGAAAAGGACAAATGGCCGTTAAAGCGGACCGAGAGGGAGAACATACCTGGGCCGGTGTCATTAATTTCAAAAGTGATGACGGAAGACGACTTCCTTTTGCCTGGAAAGCTGCGTACACTGTTGCCCGACCAAGCTTGGTAGTTTCGGCTGATAAGATGAACGTGTTCTACAAGGGTGTGGATAATCCAGTCAGTATATCTGTTCCGGGTGTTCCGGCCGATAAATTAAGCCCATCGATCACCAATGGATCACTTACAAGGGGAAAAGATGGATATATCGTTCGGGTTAAAAGTGGTAACGAAGCCATTATACGTGTTGGTGCGACGATGCCCGATGGAAGTAAAAAATCCATGGGTGAAGCAAAATTCCGTGTAAAGAGTATTCCGAACCCTGTTCCATATGTTGCCCAACAGACAGGATCTGCCGTTGTTAAAAAAGTCGTTTTGGAAAATACAAACAAGATCTTTGCAAAAATGGAAAATTTCGATTTTGAACTGACTCCCGAAGTAGTTGGATATGTATTTTCAACCACGGTATCCGGTGGAGCCCTTGTTGAAGAAAAAGTGAAAGGGGCCAACCTTGGAGGAAGCGTAAAGAATCTTATTTCTAAGTCAAAGACAAACAGTAAGGTGTATTTTGAAAAGATTGAAGTCAGAATGCCAGATGGTTCAATTCGCGAATTGGGACCGATCAGTCTTAAGCTTCAATAATTAACAATGAATATTTAATGAAGGTGATGGAAACGAAGAAGATTTTAATTGTGAGCCTGCTGAGCATATTTTTGATGCCGGCTGTATTTGCCCAGAATAAAATTTTGGATGGGGTATACATTAAAGAAAACACGCCCACAAGAAGGGTGATTCCTTACACACAGGTTCGAGAAGCCGACGTTATGTGGATGAAAAG
>DNDT01000520.1 GCA_003487525.1 Flavobacteriales bacterium | reverse complement strand
AATCTCAACCAATCATTGGTATTCCGGCTATCTTTAACTTTGCCACCGGTCTGACAAATTCTCATTTTGAACTGGGTTTTGGATTTATATACAGCAGTGGATTAAGGCAAGAGTGGTTTATTAATAACAGAACAGGTGAGAAATTTTCATGGAAGCTGGAAGGTGTCTTTTTATCTTCAAGAATCGGATACCGGCTTCAAATACCAACGGGTGGCTTTCTTTTCAAGATTGGTATCATGCCAATGTACAAAATCATCGATTTAAACGGTGACTATCCTGAAATCACGCTCCTTTTAAATCCGGGAATCACTTTTGGCTGGTCTTTTTAATTTTTGGATGTATTGAACTTTTTTGAAACTATTCTTACCTGTTCCAAACACGTACCTTTGCGCCATAAAGGCTCCGGCAATTTCGCTTCGCCAGACACAGTAGACCATTGTAACGAAGCGCAACGCTGCTTTTATACCCTACCCTTATCCATTTGTCTTTATAAACATAATTTCAAATCAGGATATATCGTCAAAAGGTTATATTAGTGATATAATTAATACAGAAAAACATCTGTCAATTGAAGATTATAAACGTGCCGAAATTAGTTTTACCATTCTGTGTAATAATTTGCATTGCATTGAATTCCAACGCACAACTTTCGGGAAATTATACGATCGGAGGAACCAATCCGGATTTCCCTACAATTGACAGCGCGATTGCCGCTTTGCGCGTTCAAAACGTAATTGATACCGTAATCTTCAATATTCGTCCTGGATACTATTCAGGAACACATTCATTCTACAACTTTTTCTTTCATGGTGGTTACCCGGTGACATTTAGGGGTCAGTCGAAAGATGCTAAAGATGTGATTTTTGCATGTGACCTGATAACGGACAATTATTTCACTTTAAAACATGTCACGTTACTTCCAAGGGTGAATACAACATTTTACGCACCTAAAAAAGGCCTGGAAGTAAGGGGGTACCAACTAAGAATAGACAGTTGCATAATTCAAGGGCCCACCAACATGGCAAATTATAACAACGGGTTGTGGTTGCGCGCTTATAATGGAATAGCGGTTACCGGTGTTATGCTTACCAATCTGACATTTAAGCATCTCGATTATGGACTGGTATTCAGCGGAGTTGATTATTGGGGGAATGACAGATACTGGGGCACTTATGAAATCTCAAACAGTGTATTTGACAGTTGTGGAACGGCAATTTATCACGAAGCCGATATTGAAGATTCTCTGGCCATTGCTCACAATGAAATTACGAACTGTGATTTTGGAATTCAACTGTATGGAAATGATGTCGGGAGAACTTATATTCAGGCAAATAATTTTGTATCGACACCGAAATTTGCCATTCATGTCGATCAAGTAAAGCCTACAACTTACAGGGTAGAAATTTTTAACAACTTTCTGTCGGGTGGTTATCTTCTTTACGACTTATATAATTCAAAAAAGATTTTCAAAAGGGTTTCTCTTTACGTGGACAATTCTTCGGGCATTGACATATTCAATAATTCATTCAATGGTGGAATAAGGTTTAAGGATTGTTCGGATGTGCATATATACAATAACAACTTTTGCACGTTTAAAAATACCCCCGTTAGTCTGTATGGTGTAAATAGCATCACCGGCAGCCATAATAATTTTTATGCGGATTCGTCTGGCTTCCTTGCTTCTTTCAATGGTTTCTTAAGCACAGGTATTCCATATTTTATGGGTGATACGGGATTCAGTTCAAGACCTTTTTATTTTAGTCAGACTGATTTACATTCATATTCACCTCTGACACAACATCTCGCAGATCCAAATTATGCTCCCGGACTTGATATTGATGGTGAAATTAGAAATTCTGCCCCCGATATTGGTGCAGATGAATACCAGGCTTCGGATCTTTTTCCATTTGCCTGGTTTGAGGCTGTTTGCGTAGATGACACCCTTGGACGATTCTTCAATAATTTAAGCGTACGCGCCGATTCCGTTCGTTGGGATTTTGGTGACGGGAGTTTTAGCAATCAATTCAATCCTTCACACACCTATACCAATTATGGAAGTTTTCTGTGTGTTCTGACCATTTCAAATATCCACGGCCAAAGCACATA
This sequence comes from Flavobacteriales bacterium, assembly GCA_003487525.1. Classification (GTDB taxonomy): domain Bacteria; phylum Bacteroidota; class Bacteroidia; order Flavobacteriales_E; family Vicingaceae; genus UBA11591. The sequence continues at coordinate 829 of DNDT01000520.1, read as the reverse complement.
TTCAGATACAATTGTTCTCACACAAAGGGCTCCGGAACAAATACAAGTGAACGGGGAAATTATTTCCATATCAAATGCCTACCATTATTACCAATGGTATTTAGATGACCAACCAATAAAAGGCGCAAACAATAATTCTTACAAAGCAAAGGTTTCAGGAATCTACAAAGTGTTATATCGTGACGAAGACAATTGCAACAGATACGCTTCTACTCCTATGTGGGTTGGTATTGGGAGGAATGATCGAGAAAGTTACATCGCATCCTACCCTAATCCTGTCGAAAACGAGATAACAATAGTTGGATTGGAGACAGGAAAAGGCGACATTATTTTGAAGATTTATAATGTCCTAGGACATGTCGTTCGAACTGAAAAGCTTTCAAATGAAGAGAAAATAACTTTGCAGGTGTTTGACCTGAAACCGGGTATCTATGTGCTTGAATTGGGAGAATCACTTCACAAAAACCGAATTCAAATTATTAAGCAATAAATGAATGTCTATTCGAGATTAATCCCCTATTAATGTTCCCTCAATGATTTTTCATTTAATGTCAGTGCAAGCTCTGAGTAGCAAGCATTGCGAATTTCACTGTTAACTCACACTCACACTTCATTCGCAGGCGATACTTGATTACCTAAATCGCTTTCGCGATCCCGGTTCACCAGGCCTTGGGGCCCTTGTACCCAACGCAAAATCCAGGCTTCGCCTGGTTTTTTTATGGAGTTTCTTATTCGCCATCGCAAGCGTGGCTCACATCACTCCATAAAAAAATCCCGTTCTGTGAACGGGATTTTGCGTTGTGGGCGATACTGGGTTCGAACCAGTGAC
>DNDT01000382.1 GCA_003487525.1 Flavobacteriales bacterium | reverse complement strand
ACGACGCAGTTTAACTCCTGAGAGAAAGCAAAGGAAGTAAGCAACAGGGCAATCAGCAATCCGACTATACCTTTCATATCAGCGTCCGGCATATGTCGTTTAAAATATCCCGCGCCACTTCTGACTTGCTCTTGAGTGGCAGTTCCAGCATAGCTCCACTTCGTTTTATCAGGGTAACCTTATTGGTACTGTGATCAAAACCGGCTCCTTCGTCCTTGAGGGAGTTCAGGACAATCATATCCAATTTCTTTGACACCAGTTTTTTATTTGCATTTTCACGCTCATTCTCCGTCTCAAGGGCAAATCCAACCAAATACTGCCCTTCTTTTTTGCTTTCGCCCATGGTTTTTAGAATATCCCTGTTTTTGACAAGTGCCAGCGAGAAGTCAGAATCTGATTTTTTTATTTTGGAGACAGCCAACTGTGCGGGTTTGTAGTCCGCCACTGCGGCACTCATCACAATAACATCGCTTTCCGGAAAATATTTCATGCAGGCCTCAAACATTTCGTCGGCCGATACGACGGGATGAGCCTTGACCGAAGGGGGCGTCTTCAATTTGATGGGACCGTGGACAAGCGTCACCTCACCTCCCCTTCTGGATGCTTCGATGGCCAGAGATACACCCATTTTACCGCTTGAGTGGTTGCTGATGTAACGAACCGGATCCAGGTATTCCCTGGTCGGACCGGCAGAAATAAGGATCTTTTTTCCTTTCAGACTGTTGTCCGGTATGCTGTATTGCTCAATCTGTTTGATGATGTTTTCGGGTTCTTCCATTCGGCCTTCTCCCTCGAGACCACTTGCCAATTCACCACTACCGGCGGGAATAAGAATGTGACCCATCATTTGAAGGGATTCGATGTTTTCCTGAACAATGGGCTTCTGATACATTTCCAGATCCATGGCCGGCGCAAAAAATACCGGGCAGCGTGCAGACAGGTACGTGGCAAGAAGTAAGTTGTCGCAGATCCCCTGCACCATTTTGGCCATGGTGTTTGCAGACAAAGGAGCAATGACAAAAATATCAGCCCATTCGGCCAATTCCACATGACTGTTCCACCCGCCTGTCTTGCCGTTGAAATATTCGGAATAAACAGGGTTTTTGGATAAGGTAGAAAGCGTTAATGGGGTGACAAAATCCTTGGCGGACTCGGTCAGGATGACCCTGACTTCTGCTCCTGCCTTGATAAACAATCTTACTAGATACGTCGCTTTATAGGCCGCTATGCTAGCAGTTACACCAAGAAGGACCTTTTTATTGTGAAGCATTTCAACCTTCTGGATCTTCCGGAATCTCTTCTTCAGGTTTTCTAATGTAGATCTTGTCCTCAATCAATTCCTCCATGGAAATGGCCGAAGGTTTTGGAAGTGATTCGTAAAACTTCGAAATTTCAATTTGCTCGCGATTTTCAAATACTTCTTCCAAATTGTCATTTTGACTTGCAAACTCATTAATTTTTGAAATCAACTCATCTTTAAGTAAATCGCTAATTTGATTTGCGCGCTTTGACAAAACGGCAACCGATTCATAAATGTTGCCCGTTTTACTTGCTAAATCGTTTGTGTTCCTGGTAATGGTAGTAAGCTCGGCGTTGGTTTTTTTGAAATTCATATCTATTTCTCAGTTATCAGATTATCACGTTCCTTAAGTATCTGGTCGTACATTTCTTCCGACTCTTTTATAAGTTTTTCGTTGGCAAAGTTATCCACAAAATTGTAATATGCGTCAATTGTGTCGTTAATGCGCTCTTCTTTCTTTTTCTGAACGCTGTTTATCGCTAGTAAAAACGACGATTTCAAGATTAAAAAGCTTGTTTTTTCTTTATAGGTTGATGACTCCGGAAAGTCCTTCAGAAAATTATTGAAAGCAACCACGGCGGATTTATAGTTTTCCAATGTAAACTGAAGTTCTGCATTTTCAAATGCCTTTCTTTCCAATTTGGCATTCATTTCTTTCATTAAAACCAATGAACTATCCCTCAGGCTACTGGTCGGATATGTGTTATTGAATTTTTTAAACTCTCCAAGGGCTTCTTTGGTGTTGGATTGATCCAGACTGTATACGGGTGAATTCAGATAAAAGCAATATGCGCTCATAAACATGGCATCCTCCGACTTATCACTTAAGGGAAAAACGGTGTAAAATCGCTGAAAATGATACCCTGCCAGAATGAAGTCCTTTAGGTGGTAGTTACAATAGGCGTAGTTGTAATTTATCTCTTCGGAACGTTCGGATCCACGAAACAAGGGGCCAATCTCTTCATACAACGGAAATGCCTTGGCGTAATCACCCTCATTGTAATATTTTGTGGCGTATTCATATTTCAATTCCACATCCGAAGATTTAAGTACGCGCTGATATTTACTGCATGCGAATGCAGTCATCATCAACAAGGGCAGAAACAGGTATTGAATCGTTTTTTTCAAGCGGCAAATATATGGTATTTTACCAGTTGAGGTCATTGAACTCAGTTGAATTAACGCTATTGACAGACATTTGTTTTAAATTACGAATCACAAAAAAAATTCTAATTTTGCCCCTTAAATTCAATCCAAATTTCAGATGATAGATGTTTTTGAGAAGTTGAATATGAGTAGCAGTCCGCTGGGTCAATATTCAAAGATTTCACATGGGTACTTCACTTTTCCAAAATTTGAAGGAGAGCTAAACAATAAGATGATTTTCAGAGGAAAAGAAAGACTGCAGTGGAGTCTTAACAATTACCTTGGACTGGGAAATCATCCGGAAGTGAGAAAGGCAGATGCGGATGCAGCTGCTGAATATGGATTGGCTTACCCAATGGGCGCCAGGATGATGTCCGGAAATTCAGATTTTCACGAACAACTTG
>DNDT01000514.1 GCA_003487525.1 Flavobacteriales bacterium | reverse complement strand
TTGTCTGAAGTACTGCTTGGTCCGTATTCTATAATGACTCCTGCGGTGTCTGCCTCAAAGGTGATGGTGTTTGTAGCACTTGCACCTACGATTGGGCCAAGTGTCATTTGCTCTGTGTATGTTCCACCTGCAACGGCAAAAGTAACAGGACCGCAAACGCCAAAACTATTTAAGTCATTCACTGCATCTGCAATGGTCAGATAATTATACGTACCTGATCCCAGCGGATCGATGGTAAAATTACCTGATAGAGAAGGCTGCTTTATTTCAATTACCGTATCGTTGAAGGATGTTGGGTCAGTTGTTCCATTTGGATTGGAAGTCCAGACAGTGATGGTCTCAGGCACACCGGCACCAAATAAATTTGATCCCAGTAAGATTTGAGATTCCATGGAGCCGGTTCCTCCGGCTGTATCCAAAACTCCTGAAAATGCAACCGGAGTTTGTACGGCCGTGCCCAGCATCCAGTTCACAACTCCACTTAGGATCTGATTTGATCCGTAATTACGGATGGTTGCAACAATGTTGTGCGTTCCTTCACAAAAAACATCCGGTGAATCGATTGAGGCAACTCCCAAATCATTTGGCAGTGAGGGAGAGATAACAATTGCGTAATCTTCGGTTTCACCGTAACTAAATGTTCCACATGGTCCGGGAGGTGTGGATTCCTGAATGACTACCCTCATATAGGTATTTCCGGTCATGGCTGTTGCAGGTACCGTAACAGTGGCAGAATGCACTTGATAGAGTCCTGATGTAGGTCCTGCGGAGAAAACTCTCTCATTTGCATCAAATGTGTTGTTTTGGTTAAAGTCAATCCATGCATTGATATATGCAGTGTAGTGATAACCGCTGCATGAACCATTTGTAACCTGCATCGGATACGAAGCACCTTTGCTTAATACGGTAGAGATAGAAGTATTGTTCGTATACTGCTCACATGTAGTTTGTCCGGTAGATACATTAATGGTATTCAACACGACCTTGTCAATCTTTGTATCGTACTGGGTGGTCGCCCCGGAAGTGCAATAGTTGCCGATTTGAGCAGTTGCGCTAAAAAAGAACGCACCTGTCGTCAGCACTGTAAATAGAGTAAATAGTTTTTTCATAATAGGGTTATTCGTTAAATTCTATGTGTTACTGAAAAATGAGACCATAAAAAATGTATTCTCATTCTCAAATATCGCAAAAGAATTTTATGGGAAACGTAAATTTTTCTGTTTTTTGAGAGAGAACGAATCTGTAATATGTTACACGTATACATGAATAATATTGAATATCAATTGCTTAATTGATATTAGGTAAGTTATTTAATGTTGATAAAGTGATATAATTACGAGAGGACATAAAAAAACCCGGCTTTTGGCCGGGTTTTTCTTTTATATGATGGAGTGATTTGCTTATTGAACGATGATCTGTTTTGCAATCACTTCGTTTTCGGTGGTAAACTTAACAATGTACATTCCTTTGTTAAGAGAAGAAACGTTGATTTCCCTGTTACCGTTTCCGTTGATATCCACAAACTGGTTGCTGTAAACAGTTTGTCCCTGAACGTTGGTCATTTCAACATTGATCCGGTCTCCGCTGAAGTTGTTGAACTGTACGGTAAGCCGATCTGAAACCGGATTTGGAATCAATGAAATAGCATCGCTAAGATTTCCTTCATTGATACCTACGGTACCTGTCCATACATGGCAAATCTCGACGGTATCACACTCGTTGTACGTAGTTAAACATACATAGTGAGGACCATTATCTCCAAAGTAATAAACCTGATCTTTCTGTTTGGTTGTCCAGACAGTATCCATCGGGTTGATTTTGGCTGCAGGGTCCTGGTAATATACCCATCTGTACAAGTCACCAACGGTTCTGGATGTATTTTTAAACACACCTGTATAATATGAGTTGGTGTATGAGAACACTGCGTTAGGAGTGTTGTCAGTTACCGTTACGACATCAAGGAATGCTCCACCGCAAGCGGAATTAACAGACACCGTGTAATCACCTACCGTATTTACCATTATAATACCGGTTGTATCCAGGGTATTCCAGATAAACTGTGCACCGGTAATGTTTCTACCGATTTCAATGAAATTACCATTACAAAGCAGTCCGTCAGGGCCAGCGTCAAATGTAGCGCTGTCACCACCAATGAATTCATCGGCACCAATATCAGGTGTGGTTAAATTTCTGTTGTCACCCTGAAAGTCTCCGGTAACACTTGGAATTGGAGTACCGGCATTATTGATGGTATCCAGGCAGGTGTACATCGAATCCTTTTTGGTAAATCCGGGATCGGCATCATAACTGTTCATACCGGCACCTGCGCTTTGCCATGCAGCTAAATCCTGACAGACCGTGCCATAGTATCCATATCGCATGGTCGGTGTGTAGACGTTGTTGTAGTCAATCGTCCAGGCAGTGGTGCTCGGGCTGTAAATACCGTAATAACTTGAGCTACCTTGAGGCGCATACACAATGTTGTTCATGAACGTATTCTGGCTTCCATTGTAAGCATATACACCGTAACATGCACTAGAAGGTCCGGCGTCTGCCCAGATCGTATTGTGAACGGCATCCACATACTCCAAATAATACATATAAAGTCCATAGGTCGTATATGATCCTCTACCGGCATGAATCATGTTGTTCGCCACAATACTGCGGTTGTTCTGATCTCCGTACCAGTAATACAGCCTTACGCAATAATATCTGTAATCAATGTAATTGCCTATGACTTCCGTGTGTCCATACATATAATACATGAAAAGGCCATACCCGGTGGTGGTGGATGAAGAATGATCCAATATGGTATTGTTGTTGAACTTCATGTCTGTACCATAATAGAAATAAGTGGCATAATAATAGGCACCATCAAAGAGGTTGCCGTCAAATTCATTGCCCTTGTTTGTGGCTGTTGTACCTCCGCCTCTAAAGTAGAAGCCATAATACCCACCGTTTATAAATTCATTGTTCAGGAATTTATTGTAGTTGTTGTCAGCACTGTTGGTGGTCCAACCTCGAGTATTTGAACTTGAGCTAGTGGTATTGTAAAAATTAAACCTGTTGTTTGAGAAGGTATTGTTTGATGAACCTCCGTCCATTAAACAAAGTGCCCTGTAACTGGAAGATCCACCGGAGGCATTTTGGAACGTGAACCCATCGATGGTTACCCATTCCGTAGCATTCAATGAAAGCACCCAGTTATCTGCAGAACCACTGGCTCCGTATTCAACGATAACTCCCGCTGTATCGGCGGCAAAGGTGATGGTGTTTGTCGCACTTGCACCGTCAATTTTGCCAAGAGTCATTTGTTCGTTATACGTACCCGCGGCGACATCAAAATGTACGGCACCACAAACGCCAAAAGCGTTAAGGTCACTAACCGCATCTGCAATGGTCAGGTAGT
>DNDT01000507.1 GCA_003487525.1 Flavobacteriales bacterium | reverse complement strand
GTCCAAAACTGCATGCAGGTTGATCGGAAGCGACATTTCTAGACGGGCGCTTTCCATTACCTCCTTTTCGTTGGACAGATACAACTTGCTTCAAAAAGCGGAACTTGAAAAAATGGATATAAACAAGGCAAAAAGCATTTCCGAAAAGGGGGTGGATATCCTCAATCCTCCATACGGTGAGCGTATTTTAATGCCCGATCTGGATAAAACGTATGAAGAGATAGGGGACGCGCTTAAGACACGCTTTCAGGATCACAAGGCGTGGATCATCAGTTCAAATCTGGATGCGCTCAAACACGTCGGTCTTAAATCCTCACAAAAAATTGACTTGATGAACGGTAAGCTGCCTTGCAAATTTGTGAGTTACGAGTTGTATCAAGGAAGCCGACGAAATGAAGGTTAAGAAATCCGGGCCCAGTTTATTTTTTTTGCGTGCAGTTTTTTAAAGGTTTTTAGTATCGGAAAATTGTCGGCCTGTTCAAGATTCGGATCTGCCGATAAGGTCGCGTCTGCTTTTTCTCGGGCTATTCCGACTATTTGATTGTCTTTCGAGAGGTTTGTCAATTTGAGTTCCATTGGCAGACCACTCTGCTGGGTTCCGTGAAAATCCCCGGGTCCCCGCAATTTCAGGTCTACTTCGGCAATTTCAAATCCGTCGTTGGTCCGCACCATTGACTCCAGTCTTGTACGGCCCTCCTCCGATAATTTATACCCGGTCATCATAATGCAGTAGGACTGTTCCGCCCCTCTGCCGACCCTTCCCCTCAGCTGGTGAAGTTGCGACAGTCCAAATCGTTCGGCACTCTCGATGACCATGACACTTGCATTTGGAATGTCGACCCCGACCTCGATTACGGTTGTGGCAACCATAATTTGCGTTTCGCCTTTTTGAAAGCGTTTCATTTCGAAATCCTTGTCTTCGGATTTCATTTTGCCGTGGACAATGCTCACCTGGTATTTTGGCTTGGGAAACCGACGCGTTATGCTTTCATACCCGTCCATCAAGTCCTTGTAATCCAGTTTTTGGGATTCTTCAATTAACGGGTAAACTATGTATACCTGACGTCCCAGGTCAATTTGTTGTTCCAGAAATCCAAAAACCTTCATTCTTGAATTGTCTTTTCTGTGAACCGTCTCGATTTCCTTCCTTCCCGGAGGAAGCTCATCAATTATCGATATGTCCAGATCGCCGTAAAGCGTCATGGCAAGGGTTCGCGGGATTGGGGTAGCGGTCATTACAAGCACATGAGGCGGATTGCTGTTCTTCTTCCACAATTTGGCGCGCTGGGCCACCCCAAAACGGTGTTGTTCGTCAATGACGGCAAGTCCGAGATTTTTGAAAACGACTTTGTCCTCTATCAACGCATGGGTACCTATCACCATGTGACACGTTCCATTCTTAAGTTCTTCCAGAATCGGCACCCGATCCGAAGCCTTGACAGAACCGGACAACAAGTGAATTTTCACCCCAAGCGGTTCCAGATATTGCCGAAGGTTAGCCGCATGCTGATTGGCAAGGATTTCCGTTGGGGCCATCAGGCAGGCCTGGAATCCATTGTCCAGGGCAATTAAAACAGACAAGGCGGCTACCATGGTTTTTCCGCTTCCCACATCTCCCTGAAGCAGTCTGTTCATTTGATTGCCGCTGTTCAGGTCCCGGCGTATTTCCTTGATAACCCTTTTCTGTGCTTCGGTCAGTTCAAATGGAATGAACTCTTTATAAAAGCGGTTGAAAAAATCACCTATTTTTTCGAAGACAAATCCTTTGTACTTGTTTCTGTTGACCAGTTTTTGCCTGAGCAGTCTTAGTTGTACAAAAAAGAGCTCGTCAAATTTGATCCTGAATATGGCCTTTGCAAGCATTTCATTGTTTTCAGGAAAATGAACATTTTTCAGTGCCAGTCTCAATGGAATAAGCCGTACTTCATCCAGAATTTTGCCTGATAAACTTTCCTGAACACTGTTCAATGACTGTTCGTGCAACCGGATCATTAATTTGCTGATGGCTCTGCTACCCAGACCATTGTTATTGAGTTTGTCTGTCGAGGGATAAACCGGATGCAGGGGTGGTCCGGCGGCACCTTGTCTGCTCGATTTTTCTTCCATTTCCGGGTGAACGATGTTCAATTGTGATTTAAACCGTGTCGGTTTTCCGTATACAAGGTAAGTCTGTCCTTCCCTGATGCTTTCGGAGATCCACCTCAGGCTTTTAAACCAAACAAGTTCTATTTGTCCGGTTTCATCTTCGAGGGTTGCGCTAATGCGCTGCAATCGCGCACCACCAACGCGTCGAACACTTGTGATCCTGCCAAATACCTGAATGTGAGATTCGGTGCTAACAACAGATCGAATGGGATAAATGATCGAACGATCGACATATCTGAACGGGTAATGACGAAGCAGGTCATCAAAGGTGAAAATCCCCAGTTCTTTCTGAAGAAGTTGTGCACGTTTTGGACCAACTCCCTTAAGGTACTCAATGGGTGATTTGAGAACGTCGTCCGTCATTGACATTTCGTTAATGTCGAGAGACGATGGTGCACGGGTTTAAACAAACATTGTAATGGGATTTTCAACCAATTTTTTAAATGTGGCCAAAAATTCAGAACCTGTCGCTCCATCAACAACTCGGTGATCACAGGACAAGGTCACCTTCATGACATTGCCGGGTACGATTTGATTATTTTTTACCACCGGAATTTGCTGAATTCCTCCGACGGCAAGAATACATGCGTTTGGTGGGTTTATAATAGCCGTGAATTCGTCTATGCCGAACAAACCCAGATTTGAAATGGTGAAGGTACTGCCTTCCCATTCCTGAGGCTGAAGTGTCTTATTTCTGGCTTTTTCGGCGAGGTTTTTCACCTCATTACCAATTTCCTGAAACGATTTTGCATTGGCGTGCCTTATGACCGGCACCAGCAGGCCTTCTTCCACCGCAACGGCAACTCCAATATGGACATGCTCGAACATTCGTATGGAATCACCCATCCACGCT